>DALYGI010000134.1:0-9865 GCA_031971595.1 Prochlorotrichaceae cyanobacterium CTOTU29312 | reverse complement strand
ATTTTCCCTCAAACGATCGGGGGTATTTTAGCATGACCCACCCCTAACCCCTCCCGAGAAGGGAACCGGAAGAAAGAGAGTAGGGGGTAGGGGGAGCGATCGTTTTTCTTAATGTAGAGAGGGTTAGCCTTAGTACTCATCGTTCGTTCATTTTATTTTAAAGTCTGAAACCCTATTTCTACCGTTCAAATTTTCAGTCAACAGAATTTAATTCATAAAAACGCTGAAATGTCAACAGTCCGGGAATCCATTAATCTCGTTGTATTTTTAGGCTTTTCCGATTTTTAGCGAACCATGAGTTAGTATTATACTGAATCAAAGTTTTCTTAAAATTTAGATATGAGTATAGCTTTAACACTCAATGAAGCGCTTGTCCAAGAAGCCTTAGACCTCAGTCAGCAGAATGACCTCAACTTTCTGATTGAAACTGCTCTGCGAGAGTATATTCAGCGCCACAAACGCCTCAAGATTATTGAACTCTTTGGAACAATTGATTACGACCCAAGCTATGACTATAAACAACAGCGCCAATCCCTATGAGTGTGATTGTTGATACTTCCGTATGGTCTCTAGCCTTCCGTCGTCACCAACCTTCAACGCTTTCTCCCAGTATTGAAAGCCTACAACGTCTGATAGAAGCAGATCAAGTTAGGATTCTCGGTGCAATTCGCCAGGAACTGCTATCCGGCATCCGAAACGCTGAACAGTTTGAACGTTTGCGTAAATATCTAACAGCGTTCTCCGATCTCGAAGTGAAAACTCAGGATTATGAGTTAGCTGCTGAATTTTTAACACCTGCCGGAGTCGAGGAATCCAAGGTTCTAATACTGACTTTTTGATTTGTGCAGTTGCCTATCGGTATAACTACAGTATTGTAACCACTGACAATGACTTTCAAAACTTTTACCCCCATATTCCTGTTCAACTCTTTACTTAAGTCAGGTGGTGGTACTTAACCCTAGGGGTAAGATAGCAGCGAGGAGAAGCGATCGGGTTTCCATGGGGGATCCTTCAAAACGATCGGGGGTATTTTAGCATGAACCTGCCATGATGACAGCATATATGCTATCATTTTCTTTATGGCAATCAAAATTGTAGTAGATACCAATGTTCTCGTGAGTGCTCTTATCAGCCCCAAAGGGGCAAGTCGGGAGGTGGTGCGTCGTTGCTTATTAAAGGTTTATCAACCCCTGATAGGGACTAATCTCTTCTGTGAGTATGAAGCTCTGATTAACCGACCGGAAATTTTGCAAAAATGTCCATTAACACAAGATGAAATCTTAATGTTAAAGCAAGCATTTGTTAGTGTCAGTCAATGGACATCCATTTACTACCTTTGGCGGCCTAACCTTAAGGACGAAGCAGACAACCACTTGATTGAGTTGGCTGTTGCTGGAAATGCGAAGTTCGTTGTCACCTATAACATTAGAGACTTGCAGGATACTGAACTTTTATTTCCAAATCTGAGCATTATCCAACCTATTGATCTCATTCAACAACAAAACTATGGCAACACTAACGATTCGATTACCTGACGATAAACACGATCGTTTGAAAAAAATGGCTGAATTCAAAGGAATTAGCATGAATAAGCTCATTGAAGAACTGTCAACGATCGCCTTGGTTGAATTTGATGCTTATACTCGTTTTAAGGCAATGGCTGCTCAAGGTAACCCCGAAATGGGTTTACATCTTTTAAATAAGCTCGATGCCCTTTTGTTGGACGTTACACCTTAAATTCTGGAGCAGAAACGATCGCCGTTGCCGGGGTACTCAACCCCAAGAGCAAGCTACTAACGCGGAACGGGGAACGCGGAATGGAATATGCAGCTTTCTTGCTTTTCTTTTATTCCGAGTTCCAAGCTTGTACTTCCGAGTTCGCACTTTAGAGTTCGCACTTCCAATTTCCAAGCTCACTCCCGATGCCAATAAACGATCGCGTTGTGCCCTTGGAGGGGTAAGGGTACTCCTGGGGAGCTCTGAATGGTGGCGGGGGCAAGGGGGTCTGGAGAATGGGAATCGGGACTCCATTGACGATCGGCTGAGTCGAGGATTTTTTGCCATGCACCGGGGGGAATGGGGCCTGTCCAGTGCTGCGGTTGGGGGTGAAAGTTTAAGAAAATTAAACTATGTTGTTGGGGGGTATGATAATGCAGCAATAGGAGTTGTTCTGACTCCTGAAACTCAACGGTTATTTCCTGACGGTTTTTAGGGCGTATGGTCGATCGTAGATGTATTAAATGACGGTAGAAGTTTCTTAAGAGGGGAAAAACTCGTTTTTCTGGGCTAGATTCAGTCCCTAAGAATTGAAGATCCCATTGCAGTTTAGATTGTTCAAAGGTTTCCCGATCGCCTACGAAGGGGGGCTCTCCTTTGAGGTGTAGGGTGGCAAGTTCCCGTTTTCGTCCCTGATGAACGGCGTTGAGTAATTGGGGATCGCTGTGATCTACAAAGTATAAAAAGGGAGAGGGATCGCCATACTCTTGTCCCATAAACAGGAGGGGAAGATAGGGGGACAATATCAGGATTACGGCGGCTAGTTTTTGGGCTTCAAACCGAATGAGATGATTGAGTCGATCGCCTTTGATGCGGTTTCCTACTTGATCGTGGTTTTGTAAACAGACTACGAATTGATGCAAGGGACGATCGCTGGCGGAATTGCCCCGATGACATTGCCGAAAAGTGGAAAATTGCCCGGTATAACTAAACCCATTTTCTAAACATTGGGCAAGACATTTAATGTCTCCAAAATCCTGAAAATAGCCGTGGGTTTCTCCGGTCAGTAGGGCATGGATGCTGTGGTGAAAGTCATCGCTCCATTGGGCATTTAAGCCTAGTCCACCGCTGGATCGAGGGCGCAAAATACGGGCATCATTATTATCTGTTTCTGCAATTAAATAAACCCGTCTGTTGTTGTGCCGTGCCCAGTGATCTACGGTTTCCGATAGTTCTTCTAAAATCGATCGGGCGCTGCAATCGTAAATAGTTTGAATGGCATCTAAACGCAGGGCATCAATGTGATACTCCCGAATCCAGTACAGGGCGTTTTGCAGCACAAAATTACGAACCCCACCACTAAAGCGATCGTCATAATTCATCGCCTTGCCCCAGGGGGTGTGATATTTGCCCGTAAAGTAGGGCGCAAATTGGGTGGCGTAGTTGCCTTCAGGGCCTAGGTGGTTATACACCACATCCAAGATCACCGCTAAACCGTGCTGATGACAGGCATCCACAAGCCGTTTTAAGCCGTCCGGGCCGCCGTAGGAATTTTGCACGGCGTAGAGATAAACCCCATCGTAACCCCAGTTATGTTGACCGGAAAACTGGGCCACTGGCATCAGTTCGATCGCTCTAACGCCTAAATCCACGAGGCGGGGCAGACGGGGAATCAGGGCATCAAAGGTTCCCTCTGGGGTGAAGGTGCCCACATGGAGTTCGTAAATGAGGTAGTCCTCTAGGGGGGGATTTTGCCAGGCTTCATCTGTCCAGGCAAATGCCCCGTGATCCACGATCGCCGAGAGGCCGTGAACGCCGTCCGGTTGCCAATGGGACACGGGATCGGGGTAAATCTTGTCGTCATTGAGCAAATAACCATAGCGCGTACCGGGTTCCACCTGGGTTGCCGTGCCCTGCCAATAGCCCTGGGCATTGCGCTGAAGGGACAGTAAATGAGCCTCCGATTCCCCTAGGATTTTTACCGCCACCGTAGAGCAGGCGGGAGCCCACACGGTAAATTCACAGCGATCGTCCCCAAGATAAGTTGCCCCAATACGCATAGTTAGTAGGAATGTTAGTAGGAATCCAAGCTCTAAATTTTGAAAGCGAGTTCAAACGGAGTTAACACCGCGCTAAAAACCGAGGGTTTCCCCCCGGTGAACTTAACCAGACATTAACGAGAAATAAGCAAGCAATTAGCAAGCAATTAGCGGAAGATGCTTTGGGATTGACCCAATTGGCTGAGGAAACGTTGTTGAACCACCTCTTGGAAAAACTTCCAGTCTTCCATCCAAGCCGTAATCCGTTGCTGAGCAATTTGGAGGGCTTGTGGGGGGGTATCCGCCGGTAAATTATAAGTAAAATTGCTATTAAACAGCAGGGCCGGAATGGTGGGTTTATCCTGTTGGGCAATCCGCGCTTCCACGATCGATAAATTGAGGAAACAGCGATCGAGGGGGTAGGAAAATTCCACTTTCGCTTGCATGGGTTTGGTGCCCACTTCCCGCCAAGGGCCAGGGGCAATCAGTTGCTCTACAATAAACTGACGGGCGGTGTCTTCCGTGCCTCCAGGAAACCCAATCAGGACTTTGGGGCTAATGCCAACGGTACGATAGCCCGCATTTTCCATTTTGCTCATGTACTGCTGGGCAATGCCCGGAATTTGCAGATCTTGTCCTGGGCGAATGCCTTCCGAGAGGGTCAGAACGTTCCCCTGGGCCAAAAAGTTTACGCCATTTTTAAAGCTCAGTTGGGCCACTTGCGGAGTCACCACAGGCTGCCGAGCCAGTTCCCAACCGCTTGGAATAATGCCAGCAACCGTTAGAGCATCGGGATTAAGAAGGGTCGGCTTAAAATTTTGGGCTCCCAAAACGATCGCTAGTTCTTGGATCTGAAGATTTTGATCGGAAACGGGGGATCCCAGGGTTGCAGATTGAGTCATAAAGATGATTTACAAGTTGAAGTTTACGAGAACAGTGAGTCGTCGGTTTTGTAATGTTAAAACCAGGTTAATATTACCTAGACATCTAGACCTAGACGGGTAAAACCGTGGGTCTAAGGCAGGCACCAGTTAGGCACTACATAGCCTCTAGGTGGGCGCTAAATCGGTGCTAAATAGGGTCATGGACGGGACAGACCTATAGATATAAAGGACTATGGGTATGGGTTCCCTATCCCCGCTATGCAGTCTATCGGATTGGGGTTTCTTTGCCCAGATTCTTTGTAGGAATTCTTTACCGGAAAAAGGGGAGCAGGCAGGAAAAACCCTAATTCCAAAGAAATTCAGCGTTCCCAGCAAAACGGCTCCCTCACCCTCTAGAGTGGGAATGATTGTCAATGCCTTGCCTATTCTTTGCCTATTCCTGACCTCCCATGATCTATCTCAAAAGCCCCTGGTTGCGTAAACTTACTGGACTGACCCTGCTGTGGCTGTGGTTGGCCCTCATGTCCATGGGCAGCGCTCTGGCCGTTCCCCTCTCCCCAGAGTTAGAGCAACAGGTGTTAGAGATTATTCGCAACCATCCTGAAGTATTGGTGGAAACGTTGCAGCGCTATCAGGAATTGCAGATTCAGCAACGCCAGACCCAGCGCCTAGAGGGTGCCTTTAGCAATCTGGAAGCGTTGGTGGCGGATTCTCCCGTGAAGGGGAATGCTCAATCCTCAGTGATTTTGCTGGAATTATCGGATTTTCAATGTCCGTTTTGTGCAGCTAGTCAGGTTCCCTTGCGCCAGTTTTTAGCCAATAACCCCAATCTGCACCTGATTTATAAGCATTTTCCCCTCACCTCCATTCACCCAGAAGCTTTGAATGCGGCCCGATCGGCCTGGGCTGCCCATCAGCAGGGTAAGTTTTGGGAGTATCACGATGCGCTGTTTGTCAATCAAACCCGGCTAGCCCCAGAGGTTTACACGGAAATCGCAGAATCCTTGAACCTAGATCTAGAGCGGTTCCAAAACGATCGTAATAGTGTGGCTGCGTTGAACCGTATCCAAGCGGATGTGAACCTAGGGCAACAGTTAGGCATAGAAGGAACCCCGCTCTTTGTGTTTTATTACCGGCAAACCCGTCAGGGCAAGTACCTCTATGGGGCGCAGAATGCCAGTGAGTTTGAAGCAGCACTCCAAGCGGTGGCAGGAAATTAAGGGGAGTTGCGCCGAGATCCCCGGTTTCTCTGGTCTTTTTGTTGAATGGTGGTTTGAATCGAGAACTCACTAGCCACTAATCACTAGCCACTAATCACTAGCCACTAATCACTAATCACTAATCACTAATCACTAGCCACGATCGTTTATGTTTGTTACTTAACCTTAACTATTGAACGTGGCCTGTTATGTCCGATCCCAAAACCCCTGAAACCGTTAGCGATAACGTGTCTACCTTTTATAATACCTACCCGTTTCCGCCGGAACCCCTGCTAGATGAGGCTCCACCGGGGTATAACTGGCGATGGCATTGGGGGGCTGTCCATGCTTTTTGTACGGGGCAGGGGGCGGATCTGACGCAGCCAATTCGCATTTTGGATGCGGGGTGTGGCACGGGGGTGAGTACGGAGTATTTGGCCCATCTCAATCCCCAGGCAGAAATTGTGGCGATCGATATTAGTCCCGGTGCGTTGGAGGTGGCCCAGGAGCGGTGTCGTCGATCGCGTCCGGTGCAGTGGGGGAGCGATCGGCTTCAGTTTCGCCATCTCAGTTTGTACAATGTGGCGGAGTTACCGGGCACGTTTCAGTTAATTAACTCCGTGGGAGTGATTCATCACTTAGGGGATCCCCAGCGAGGCTTGCAAGCCCTCGCAGAAAAGTTAGCCCCAGGGGGATTACTGCATATTTTTGTGTACTCGGAATTGGGACGGCGAGAAATTCAACTGATGCAGGAAGCCATTCAACTCTTGCAACCCGATCGCCAGGATTATCGCCAGAGTGTGCAGGTGGGGCGGGAAATTTTTGCGGCGTTACCCTCAGAAAATCGCTTGGTTAAACGGGAGCGGGAACGCTGGTTCTTAGAAAATCAACGGGATGAATGCTTTGCAGATATGTATGTCCATCCCCATGAGATTGATTACTCTGTCCCCACCCTCCGATCGCTCCTAGAAACAACGGATCTAATCTTTTTAGGCTTTTCTAATCCCCAAGAGTGGGACTTAACGCCCCTCCTGGGTCAAAATCCGGATCTGCTCGATCGGGCCGGGCAACTGGATCCCTGGGATCGCTATCGTCTGCGGGAATTATTGGATCCTGACGCGGTAACCCACTATGAATTTTTCCTGGCTAAACCGCCCCTGACGGTGAAAAGTTGGGAGTCGGATCGGGCCTTAGCAGCGGCGATCGTTTCCCGGAACCCTTGTATGCACGGCTGGCCCAGTCAAAATCTCTTTAATCAAGACTATGTGCCCATCACCCTATCCGAGGCGGAATTTCAGTTTTTACAAGCCTGTGACTCCGAACCCCAACCGATCGCCCAGATCCAACAAGCCAATCCCCTGTCCTTGGCAGAGGTACGGGAACTGTTGAACAAGCGATTGATTTGGTTAAAGTCCGAGGACTAAGAACCGGAAATCCACTTCTCGATCGTGGAACTTAAATCACTCATTTTCAGGGGCTTGGTTAGATAGTCATTCATGCCTACTTCCAAGCACCGTTCTCGATCTTCCGTCATGGCATAGGCCGTTAAACCAATGATCAGAGTATCCTGGTGTTGAGGCTGCGATCGTAAAAGTTTAGTGGTGGCGTATCCATCTAAAATCGGCATTTGACAATCCATTAAAATCAACCTGTAGTTTTTTTGCTCAAGCCTAGCTAAGGCTTCCTGACCATTTTCTGCTAGATCAACCTGATAGCCCAACCGCTGTAGCATCATTTGAAATAACTGACTATTTACGGTGTCATCTTCGACTAGCAAGATCTCGATCGGTTCGGAATTGGACATGACAACATCTAATTACTTTTATCCTTATCATATAATAGCTCACCGCTAAATTGTCGTCTGGATGGCACTAGCAATTTTAAACCTTGTAATAAATTGTTGCTAGATTATGACCAATTCTTGTCAATAGACATATAACCGAAAAGCAATCTTAAAGTTATAATTATCCCAGAATAACAGCCTAACTGGAACTATTCCCCTATCCCCTATCCCCTGTCCTCTATCCCCTAGCTCACCTTCAGGCTAGAATAACTTCCTGTAGCTTGCTATAGCAAAGGCGATCGTTTCCTTGGCGATCGTCAGCGATGTTCTCCCCTTCACCTTACCTTCAACCCCCAATTGCCATGTCTGCGGTCTCGGAATCCTCTGTTCAGCCCATCCACCTCCCCAAAACCAGCGAGTCCGATCGCCTCAAGCGGATTCGCCACACCACGTCCCACGTTATGGCTATGGCAGTGCAGCGGCTATTCCCCAAAGCCCAGGTGACGATCGGCCCTTGGACAGAAACCGGGTTTTACTATGATTTTGATGTGCCGGAACCCTTCACCGAAGCGGATCTCAAAGCCATTAAGAAGGAAATGGATAAAATTATCCGCCAAGGGCTACCCATGGAGCGGGAAGAGGTGAGCCGAGAGGAAGCCCACCGCCGCATTACGGCCCTGGGGGAACCCTATAAACTAGAAATTCTAGACTCAATCCAAGAGCCCATTACCCTCTATCACCTGGGGGATCAGTGGTGGGATTTGTGCGCCGGCCCCCACGTTGACAGCACCAAAGAACTAGATCCCAAAGCGATCGCCCTGGAAACGGTGGCCGGAGCCTATTGGCGCGGGGATGAAACCAAAGCCCAACTCCAACGGATTTATGGCACGGCCTGGGAAACCCCGGAACAGTTAGCGGAATACAAACGACGCAAGGAAGAAGCCCTCAAACGGGATCACCGCCGCCTCGGTCGGGAATTGGGCTTATTTTTGTTTGCGGATCCGGTGGGGCCGGGCTTACCCCTCTGGACTCCCAAGGGCACGGTGTTGCGATCGACCTTGGAGGATTTTCTTAAACAAGAGCAAATTAAACGGGGCTATTTGCCCGTGGTCAGCCCCCACATTGCGCGGGTGGATCTGTTCAAAACCTCTGGACACTGGCAAAAATATAAAGAAGATATGTTCCCCATGATGGCGGAGGATGAAGTCGCCAAGCTAGAGGAGCAGGGGTTTGTGCTCAAGCCCATGAATTGCCCCTTCCATATTCAAATTTACAAAAACGAACTGCGATCGTACCGGGAACTGCCCATGCGCCTGGCGGAGTTTGGCACGGTGTACCGCTACGAACAATCGGGAGAATTGGGGGGGCTGACGCGGGTACGGGGCTTTACGGTGGACGACTCTCACCTCTTTGTCACCCCCCAACAGCTAGACTCCGAATTTTTGAGGGTGGTGGACTTAATTCTCTCCGTCTTCCAAAGCCTCCATCTTCAGAACTTCCGCGCCCGCCTCAGTTTCCGGGATCCCGAATCCGATAAATACATTGGCGCTCCCGAAGCCTGGGACAAAGCGGAAGCCGCCATCCGCCGGGCCGTGGAAACCCTAGGCATGGAATCCTTTGAAGGCATTGGGGAAGCGGCCTTCTACGGGCCCAAATTAGACTTTATTTTCCGGGATGTCCTCGATCGGGAATGGCAACTGGGGACAGTGCAGGTAGACTACAACCTACCGGAGCGGTTCGACCTAGAGTATGTGGCGGAAGACGGCAGCCGTCAGCGGCCCGTCATGATTCACCGCGCTCCCTTTGGCTCCCTAGAGCGTCTGATCGGCATTTTAATTGAAGAATATGCCGGGGATTTCCCGTTGTGGTTAGCGCCCGTGCAAGTGCGGCTCCTGCCCGTCACCGAAGAATTTTTACCCTTTGCAGAAACCACCGCCGACCAGATGCAGGCCATCGGCGTGCGGGTAGAAGTAGATCGGGGGGGCGATCGTCTGGGCAAAATGATCCGTAATGGGGAAAAGGACAAAATCCCCGTTATGGCGGTGATTGGAGCGAAAGAAGTGGAAGCCCAAGCCCTAAGCATCCGCACCCGTGGGGCCGGGGATCTGGGGTCTTTATCGGTCGCCGTAGTGATTGAAAAATTAAAAACCGCGATCGAAAGCCGTGGTCAGGGGTTGGAGATGTCCTTGTAACCCACATTCCGCAGGTAGGGATATAGAATAGGGTATTTGTGACAGTCTAGCC
>DALYGI010000133.1:0-9900 GCA_031971595.1 Prochlorotrichaceae cyanobacterium CTOTU29312 | reverse complement strand
ATTATGAATGATAAACCCGCCACAGGGTATACAGCCCCAACACAATCAACAACGTCCGAAATAAACGATTCACCCAACGATCGCTCAACTTCGGCAATAACCGGGTACTCACCTGCACCCCGATCGTTCCCCCTAGTCCCAAACAAAACCCCACCTCCCACAACACATTACCGTGCAGGCTGTGACCCAGGGCTGCCGCGATCGATGTGATTAAAATGACTGCCAAACTGGTTTGAATTGCGGGTTTAATGGATTCCCTCAACAATAGGATCTGAAAGGGAACCAAAATCACACCACCCCCAATCCCAAAAATCCCCGCCAAAATTCCAGACAGCCCCCCCGTTAAACAACGGGCAACCCAGGATTGACTCAGCCCAGCAGGAGCGATCGAAGTCTGGCCCCCGCGCACTTGGTTTGACCACCCCATTAAATAAACGTTAGCCAATGAAAATAGGGCAAACCCCAACAGTAACCCTTTTTCCGGCAGATAATTGGCAACCCAGACTCCCGCTTGTACGGTAACAAGACTGGGGAGAGCCAAGCCCAACACCGATCGCCCCGTTAACCGGCCCTGTCGCCAATTTTCAAAGGTTCCAGAGGCCGCCGTCAGCACGATCGCCGCACTACTGGTGGACACGGCTTGTAGGGGAGAATGGCCCAGGGCAATTAGGAGGGGAACCAGGATCAACCCGCCCCCAATGCCCAATAAACCCGACAACAGACCCGCAACAATGCCCAGACTCGTTAAAAGCAGAATAGGCATGGCTAGGGAAAAAAGACCAACCAAGGAGATTCCAATCAACAACCAACCAAGGGTAAACGCAAAATGAAGGGACTCCCAAGACGAACCAGAGAGTCCCCAACAGTCCTAAAAATTAAGACTAGGTTAAGACTAGGCTGAAAACAAGCTAAGGCTTGCTGCAAGACTTACTTAACTTCTTCCAGTTCACTCACGGCAAAGTTGTTGGTGTTTACACCCCCATCCACCCCGCTGTAGGCAGAGTAGTTTACTTTGTCAAAACGAACCACCACAGGGTATTTGATACCGCTTTTATCTACAGAAGCCACAGTGCCGACTTCATTGAACCAATAGGACTCAGGGCGCTTAATCCGTACTTGAGAACCACGATCGATAGCCATAGGTTTGTCTTCCTTTTTTATGAATAAGTTCGGAGGTGATCTAACGTTCCTTAGCCTACTACATCAAATTGATGCACAAATGCTTAGAGGTTTTAACTTTTGTTGCGAAATGTAAAGTTAGTGGTGGAGTGGTTAGTGGTGGAGTGGTTAGTAAGGGAGTTGCCCCCCTGTCCCCTAACTCAAAACTCAAAACTCAAAACTCAAAACTCAAAACTCAAAACTCAAAACTCAAAACTATTCCTAGCCAAACCATCGCAAGGGGAGGAAACAAAAGCGGCCCTGATGGCGATGGGCGATCGATTCTTCCTGGGGATGGGAAACCTCTGTGGCTGCCACCAGTAGCAAATCTGAAGTTCGCACCACTAGGGTTCCGTCTAATAATCCTTGTCGCCATTCTCGGCCGGTTTTCCAGGCTACGACCTTGGTTACAGTCCAGCGAGGATTGAGGGGATGTCCGGCAAAGCCCGATCGCACGGCGGAATGATTGGCCACGGGGATGGAGGTTTGCGCCCGGATTCCCTCTGCCAGTTCGATCGTGACGAGGGGCGCGACTGGATGGGTTCGGTGCCCTTTTGAGGGGGAAGAAATACTCTGAGCAATCGGGGGGGGACAACTGGAACTCCGATCGAGGATAGAGCTAGGGCTAGAGGTTGCCCTACAGTTGACTTGAGCATCCGAAGTGAGGAAAGCCATGGAAATTATCTCCAGTCCGTGGATAGGTTGTAAGTATCAGGGTTAGAACCAGTGAGGCGCGAATGCCCTACTCACCTGCCCTAACTTTTTGATTCATCAGAAAAATAGGTAGAAACTCCGCCCGGTGAGGACGGCTTTACAGAGGCTGCTGGATTTTCAGGCCGATCGGGCTGAAATCCCGCAAACTAGGTCAAACTAGGTCATAAAGACACTGCCACTATCGTGCCGCAATTCAGGCGATTTGCCTAGGCTTTTGGGCACTTTTCCGCATTGCTCCCCGTTTACTGAGGTGACTTTCGTTCCTTGGGAGACGGGGGGGTATCTTAGAGTAAACCCTCGCAGAAATTGACCATGATTAACGATCGGATTCAGGAGAAACTAGCCGCACTGAAAGCCATGGCAGAGCGGGGTACGGAGAATGAAGCGCTGAATGCCATGTTGCTGCTCAATCGGCTCTGTCTCAAGTATGGGATTGAAGTGAGCAGTGTGGGGAATGAAGAGGAGACCCATTATCAACGGCATATTTTGGATCAGGGGGGGACTCTGCCCGGATGGAAGAAAATTCTAGGTCAGGCGGTGGCCATCGGCGTGGGGGCCTATTCCTATATGACTCGTCAGGGTAATGTCAGTCTCCTCATGGTTACGGGGCTGCCCTACCAAATTACGGTGGTAGCGTCCCAGTTCGACTATCTGGTGCAGTGTTTGGAGCGACTGTCTGCCCCCTGTGTGGGACGATCGGCCAAAAATGCGTTTAAGTTGGGGGCAGCTACCCGGATTTATCACCGCATCAAAGCGGACAATGATCCTCTCCAAAACCCAGACTATCAAGAAGGTTTAGTGTTTTTAGGCCAGTCTATTAACCAGGCCCGGGCCTTTACGGAAAGCGTCCTGGGGGCAGGTTGGACAACTGCGGTTTCTCGGTATTCCAACCAAGCGGCCTATGAAGCGGGCTACCATCAAGGGGGCACGGTGGGGCTCAATCAACAAATGGGAACAGGGCTTCACCTCTCTGGAGAATAGTTACACACCGCATTATCTCTATATGTTTTGTAAAGATTTGACCCGAAACTGAAACGAACAGGCAATACTGGGAGGGAAATGGCTAGCGTCTGTTGATTGATCTAGCGCCTATGTTGCCCTCTCGCCTTGCCCCACCCAACCTTGCCACGCCAGATAAACCCTATAGCCCCCTTGCCCGAACCTTACGCACGGGGATCTATGTGGCTATTCATGGCCATTTTTACCAACCCCCACGGGAAAATCCTTACCTGGAAACGGTAGAACGTCAGGCGGGGGCAGCGCCTTTTCATGATTGGAACGAGCGCATTTACTGGGAATGTTATCGCCCCAATGCCTTTGCGCGGGTGTTAACGGAGTCTGGGCAGGTTTTAGCGATCGTTAATAATTTTGAATATCTGAGTTTTAATGTGGGGCCTACGCTGCTCAGTTGGCTAGAGCGCTATGACAGTGAGGTGTATGCCAGAATTTTGGAGGGCGATCGTCGCAGTGCGGCCCGGTGCGAGGGTCACGGTAATGCCATTGCCCAAGCCTATAACCACATTATTTTACCCCTGGCCAATGAGCGGGATAAGCAAACCCAAATCCGCTGGGGCATTGAAGACTTTCGGCAACGGTTCCAACGGGATCCAGAAGGGTTGTGGCTCCCGGAAACGGCGGTGGACTATGCCACCCTGCGCGTCCTCGTCCAAGAAAAGATCCGGTTTGTGATTCTGTCCCCATCCCAAGCCCAGCGCTGTCGCCCGCTACCAACCCCTAGTTACCCCCGGCCGGACTGGTTAGCCGTGGGGGGCGGCCAAATTGACCCCACCCGACCCTATCGTTGTTTTTTGGAACCTCCGCAGTCTTCAGACCAGAAGCAAAGCCAAGCAGGAGAGCCTGAAGCGATCGGAGCAGTGGGAGCGATCCCAGACACTGGAGGGATCGGCCAGGGAAGGGAACTCCCCCTAGCGGACTCCCGATCGTTTATTGATATTTTCTTTTTTGATGGCCCCATCTCGCGGGACTTGGGTTTTGGGGATTTACTGAGTAGCTCCCAGCAGTTGGCCAATCGGGTGACCTTAGCCATTAAGGGCGACCACCGCCCCGCCCAACTCATTGGCCTGGCCACGGATGGGGAAACCTTTGGACACCACAAAATTGGGGGCGAGAAGTGTCTGGCCTATGCCTTTTTGCATACCTTTCCCGAACGGGAGTGGATCATCACCAACTATGCCCATTACCTGAGTTTGCATCCCCCCACCTGGGAAGTAGAACTTAAACCCGTCACCGCTTGGAGTTGTAGCCACGGGGTCGATCGTTGGCAGCGGGACTGTGGCTGTGGCGGCTCGGAGGGAACCCATCAACGCTGGCGATACCCCCTGCGCCAAAGTTTAGATTGGTTGCGGGATGAATTAGCCTCTATTTTTGAACAGGAAGGGGAGCGTTTATTTGTCGATCCCTGGAAGGCGCGGGATGACTACATCACGATTT
Source organism: Prochlorotrichaceae cyanobacterium CTOTU29312 (assembly GCA_031971595.1). GTDB lineage: Bacteria > Cyanobacteriota > Cyanobacteriia > Prochlorotrichales > Prochlorotrichaceae > JBEAPM01. Next base: position 5,577 of record DALYGI010000133.1, on the reverse strand, counting down.
TGAGTAAGGGGGAAATGCCCCATCGCCACCCCACGATCGTGGAGGAGTTTTTACGGAACCATCAGCAACAGGAGATGAAACCAGAGGATCAGGTGGATGGGTTGCGATTACTGGAAATGCAGCGCCATGCCCTGTTGATGTACACCAGTTGCGGCTGGTTTTTTGATGAACTGTCCCGACCGGAGGGGGTGCAGATTCTCTCCTATGCGGCCCGGGCCCTCCAGTTGGCGGGGGAGGTGACGGGTAAAAGTTTAGAAGCGGAGTTTCTCGATCGTCTCGCCCAAGTGCCGAGCAATGTGCAAAGTTTGGGGAATGGGGCGATCGTTTACCAGCAGTTGGTGGCCCGTAACTTTATTGCCCCTGAGCAGGTGGCAGCCCACTACGCCATTAGTTCCCTCTTTAGCGATCGGGTGGGGACAGCAAATCATTCTCCCCCGGTGCCGAGCCTCTCCGCCTTAGTCAGTGCGGATTTACTGCCCACCTTGCAGCAACAGCGGCTCTACTGCTACACCGTCTACACAGAAGACCACCAACTTCAACGCCTCGGCTCCCTGACCCTGGGGGTGGGGCAAATTCGGCTCGTCTCCGATCTCACCTGGGAAACGGCCCATCTGGTCTTTGCGGTGTTGCACCTGGGGGCCTGGGACTTCCATTGCTGTATTCAGCCCTTTGCCGGACGCTTAGCCTACGCCGAACTCAAGCAATCCCTCCTGGAAGTCTTTGAGGAAGGGAGCGCTGCCCATACCATCCTGACCATGAATCGGCTGTTGCGGGAACCCACCACCTTTAGCCTTCAGGATCTGTTTACGGAAGAGCGCCACCGCCTGATGCGCTATCTCACGGAGGAGGTGATCAACAACCTCAACCAACTCTATGCCCAGGTTTATCGGGTGAACTACGGCGTATTAATGGCCTTTCGGCGGGATGGTCTGCCCGTGCCCCACGAATTACAGGTTGCAGCGGAGGTGGCCCTGAGCCATCGCCTACTCACCATTCTCCGACAGTTAGACCAAAGCCTGGCGGATCTGGCCTTGCAAGTCCCCCTGCGAGGGCAACAATTTTTGCGGGACTTGGAAGAGTTAGTGCCGGAAGTCGAGCAATTGCAGTGTGAACTCAACCTACCGGAAGCCCGCAATATTCTAGAGCGCTTAGTCAACCGTGTCCTCTGGCAATTACTCCAGGAAACCCAGGGAACGATCGCAGCGGGACATTTTAAGTACCTCAGTCGCCTCATTGGCATCAGCAAACGCCTGAAGCTAGGTCTATCCCTGGCCAAAGCCCAGGAGTTGCTCTACGATTATTTGACCCAATATGTGACCCAATATGCAACCCAACTCCGATCGTCCAAACCAGAGCCCCCCGGACTGGCCGTGGCACGGACTCACCTCAGTAAACTCAGCCAATTAATTTGGGTAGCCCTGCCCCCCGATTTAGCCTGAAACATTGCTTTATATTTCGTAACTTTTAACAAAACTTTACGTCTAAGCGAATGTACGGAGACCCAGGCAAAGCGATCGTCTATGGGGGAATGGTGACTCAGAGCCAGTTTGGGCAATTTTTCTAGATCCAGTGTATTCCTGAAGGGTTTTCTTAGTTAAACCTCTGATCCCGGCAAATCTAAAGGAAATATTACGAAATTTAGAAATGTTGCGAAAAGCTGCGATTCTTTAAGTAATGAAACGGGGTCAGCTTAATAAAGACCCTGATGATTAAAACCTTTATATAACTTCACTTTTTTGAAGCGGGGCAAAAAGCACTTATAGCTGGCTGTCCCGCTTCCTTATTTTTAGCTGGGCAGAAGTGGCCGTGACCAGTACCCCCAAACCCAGAAAGATACTTATAGTCCGTAGACGTATAATCAACTACTACGATTTACTGCTCCTTGGATTATGAGTCAGGCTCCATAGTCTATGGCGCAGTCAGCAAACACAGATAAGAAAATTTTAGGTATTTTTGGAGAGCGGGTACGTTCCCTCCGCTTATCCCGTGGTTTATCTCAAGAAGCTTTAGCTTTAGCCGCAGGATTAGACAGAACCTATATTGGTGGTGTGGAACGAGGTGAACGCAATATTAGTTTGATCAATATTCAAAAAATAGCTTCTGCCCTTGAGGTTGCGGTGGCCGATCTTCTTCTCTTTAGCCCAAAAACAGATTCATGAGAGAGCCAAGATTAACCGGATTTGTAAATTCAGACGCACTCAGCCGTATTGGTTTGAGCCATAACATCCTTCGAGAAGCAATCCGTGATACTTATCAACTCCTCGATCAAATAGATTCAACTTTAGAAATGGCAGGAGTTTTTCCTTTAAGTCAAACAGTCGAGTTAGCTAACCTATCCTCAATGATCGGAAATATTTTTAGTTCTGCAATAGCAAAGCATTCACAAAATCTATTGAAACGTAATACTCCTCATAAATATCCTGATTTGTTGACGACAGGGCTTTGCCCTCAAGTTCCAGATTTAGAATTAAAAATAGCTCTTGAAACCAATAAACCGAAAGGACATCTGGCTAAAGAAGGTCACTACATTACCTGTCGCTATGTATTATGCCAATCTGATGGATCTTTGGTGCTTGGTAAAGAAAACCGTGGTGTTAAGCCTTACCTTTGGGAAGTAAGATGTGGTTATTTGCTCCGAGAGCATTTTAATCTTAGCAATACGGAGGGGGATTCTGGCAAAACGGCTGTTGTAAATGCGGCGGGAATGAAAAGTCTGGAAGTAGTTTACTGTGACCTCGATCGTGTGCCCTTTTCACACAAAGGAAAAACTTATCAAGAGTACAAAAAACTTTTTGAATAATTTTTAGTCACTTTCTATAATTCCTTGTGCTATTACTTTTCCAAGCAAAGGCGGAACAGCATTTCCAATCTGTTTGACGATTTGAGAGCGTGTGCCCACAAATTTAAATGTATCAAAAAATCCCTGTAATCGTGCCCCTTCTCGTGGCGTTAAGGCTCGATCTTGGCTAGGATGGATACAACGGTTAGAAGCTGGATGAACAAAATTAACAGTTAAGGTTACACTAGGTTCTTCTCCATTTAGTCTACTGTAGCAAGAACTAAAACCACTGGAAACCATCCCATTTGGCAAGGCATAAATATTGCTTCCTGCTTGTCGAATAATTTCTAACATACGTTCAGAGTGGGCTGTCGCTTCGTGCATTGTTAATTGATAGGCTTGGTTACGGATAAATATTTCGTATGGTGTTAATTCAATATCATTGAGATAAGTAGTACTCCTTTCTCCAGCACCAATAGAAGGAAGGTCATGAATGGCTTGATTTACTGTAACCGCAGGTTTTAAATCTTGGCAGAACAGACCCCCTAATGGTTTAAGTACAAATTTTTGGTTTCCAGCCATACTCTTATGTTCACACCAGTGTGTCGGATCGGGCCACCTGAAGGATTTACGCCGCTTATTCCCTACAATAATTAGTCTTTCTCGACGTTGCGGCAGTCCATAATAGGCCGCATTTAAGACTCTATAACTCGTTTTATATCCGAGGTCTTCAAATGCTCCAATGAGCATATCTAATGCTTTCCCTTTTGCATAGGTGAGCATCCCAATCACATTTTCAAAAACGATCCACTCAGGCTGAAGCTCATGAACTATTCGACAAAATTCCTCGACTAAATTATTCCTTGGATCGTTCCGATCAACATTTCGAAATGGACGAATAGATGAAAAGCCTTGACATGGAGTACCACCTACAATAACAAATGGGCGAGGATTTTCATTGTCTAAAATATCAGTAGAAATAGTGCGAATATCTTGACCATAAGCATTTGCAGTACAATGATTAATTGCAAATGTTTTTAATCGATCGTCCAGAATATCAACGCCCGAAACAACTTGAAATTCCTTACTCATTTCAAAACCAAATGAAAAGCCACCCACGCCACAAAATAGATCAAGAACAGCCTTTTTGCCTAAGTCAGGTTCTTGCCTTCGGGGGATAGTAATGCCGCATTTGGGTTGAGCGGTAACGTAACCTTCACCCGTTAAGGGGTTTCGATACAGGCTATCTTGCCCAATCAGCAATTGCTCGACATCTATTTCTAAACAGGTGGATATTTGTTGAAGTAGTTTTTGGGGAGGTCTAACTAGTCCTCGCTCTAGTTTTGTAAGCTCTTGGACAGAAATTCCAACCGCAAATGCAAGATCCCGTTGCCTCATTTTACGAATTTGTCTGGCTGATCGAATATCCAGTACCATATTAATCAAGACCTGAACTCAAAAAATGCACTATCACATCATTAAATGGTATATATCATCATCATCTTTATCAAGTTTTTGGGAGTCTGGTTACACCCAACCCAGTATTAAAGACTATGGAACTTTACTTTATTCGTCACGGGATTGCGGTGGATCGTTCAGCAGAGATTCCAGAGGAAGACCGCAGCCTCACCCCCCTAGGGCGGGAGAAAACCCTAGCCATGGCCCGGCGCTTAAAGGCTTTAGATCTCAAGTTCGATCGTTTATTGAGTAGTCCCCTCTGCCGTGCCCAGGAAACCGCAGTAATTTTACAAGAGGTGGGGTTGGCCAAACAGGTAGAGCTTTGGCCCGGTTTACGGCCCGGCACCCCCCTACAGCATTGGTTAGACTGGTGGAACGCGGCGGGGATGGGTCAAACAGCCAGACCCACAGAACTGCGGCTTGCCCTGGTGGGCCATGAGCCCGATTTAAGTTCCTGGGCGGTGCAGTTATTAGGGGGAACCCTAGGGGGCGTAGAGCCCTTACAACTCAAGAAAGCCGGTATTCTGGGGCTGACCCTGCCCAATGAGCCGCCCTTTGTGGGACGAGGACAGCTATTTTGGCTTACGCCGCCCCGTTTGCTGCTTTCCTAGCCTGATCTCTAATTTTTATAGACAACTCAGCGGATACTTCACGAGGCGATAACCTCAACTGAGATTTTCCTTAGCGATCGTTGGCCATCTGCCGTAACAATTGTTGAATAACGATCGTATCGGGAGCCTCTGGATTAGCCTGAATATAAGCTTGGAGATCCTGCCGGGCCTCATCCCAGAGTCGAAGTTCGTACAGAATTAAACCCCGATCGCGCCGTTCTGACCACCAATGGGGAAACAGTAACAAAATCCCATCGATCGCCCCCAAGGCTTCCACAGGCTCTCGACGATTAATATAAATAGCTTTGAGATTATTGAGTAGCCGCGCTAAAAACTGAGAATTACTCACCGGGGACAGATGCTCTGGTTGTAACACCACCGGCTGTCCGTAAATATTTTCTAACCGTTCCTGACAATCCTGGGCAAACAAAAGCTCCCCGCGATGAAACGCATCCACATACACATCCATTTCATCCACACAGGGCCGCATCAGAAAATGACCCGGCATCCCAATACCTTGCAGGGGAAACCCGATCCGTTTTGCCAATTCTAAATACAACAACGACAGAGTAATGGGAATCCCCAGGCGACGATCGATCACCTGATCAAAAAAACTATTGCAAGGGTCGTAATAATCATTGATATTGCCCCGAAACCCTAGTTGGTCATAAATATATTCATTCAGCACCTTCAGAACCTTGAGGGGATATCGTTCTGCGGGTAGCTGTT
>DALYGI010000132.1:0-9902 GCA_031971595.1 Prochlorotrichaceae cyanobacterium CTOTU29312 | reverse complement strand
CAAGGGTTTCAGCCGATCTACCAGTCTATTTTATTCCGCCTTACGTTGGTAGCCAAGATTCTCGACTTAACACTCTCATCACCACCGCAATCATATATTAAGACTGTATGTTTGGGATGAATCGGATTTGCTACTGATTTTGGAAAAATTTCTTCAGTCGGCTGCCCTGTGCCTTTAAACTTCCTTAAGATAATAGCAATATTTCTAGAACCTGCTATTTCAATAAAAAGCTTATTGATGAAAAATTGCTCAGTCTGACCTTCAACGAAAATGGCAATTTTTTTCATTCTTCTTTCTGGAAACCTGTAGAATAAAATCCTGTAGCCAAGAAATCAAAGTTACTTAAACCAGAATATTTATATTCCTCGAAAATCTCTCGTGAATTTTGATAGTTGTAAAATAGAGATCTTTTAGGAACTCGATGTATTGCTTGCCAATATTCTAACGGTACTTTATTCATTACAAATCGATCGTTTGTGGTCATAATGATTTGTATTTGTGAGTCTTTAAATTTATTCAATATAAGAGTTATCAATTGTTGGGAACGCTGAAAATCCAAACCTTCTCCAATATCGTCGATTAAAATACAGCTTGGTACTCTCTCAAGAATGACATAATTAAGTTGAATAAGTAGAGATAAAGCCCTAAACATTCCCTGAGACATTTCTCGCTGATCTGTTGGATGTCCTAGATCAGACTCATAGGCTACTAACCCATAGGCAGAGATGGGAAATCTAAGCTTTTCAATTTCTACAGCACTGAGGTGATATTCAATAAAGTTCATATCATCAACGACAGCTTGAACGAATGATTCAGGAAATTTATTCTTTGCCTTAAAAAATATGCCTGTTACCTCATCTTCATTTTTTAAATCTATGTCTTGCTCATTAAGACTTGATACTATATCTATATCATTGAGAAAAGTTCTCTTTCCTAAGTCTCCTCCAAAACGATAGAAGTTTAACCGATCTCCCCAAGTGTAAAGCTTCTCAAAAAATGAGTGTTGTTTTTTATCTCTCTTTGAGATTGCTAAAACATCAGGATCAACTTCAAATTCTAAGAAATCTTTGACTCCTTCATACCATAAACGACTTTCAGAACGGTTTAGTCTTTTCTTGCCATCTTCTATTATTATTTCTTGAATAACTTTGCCATCTTGAAATGATAGGAAATATTGTATTTCACTTGCATCTTCACAGAACAGCATTTCATATTCTGCTGTGCCATAGCCTAACAAAGTTAAACGTGATAACTCAGTATCCCCTGAAAATAAAGCAGCAATTTGACGAATCACCTCAATGGTTCTACTTTTACCTGAGGCATTTTTGCCAGTGATCAGGTTCATGTTATTCAACTCAAGCCACTGATCAAATTTATCGTCCTGTGGTCTTCCCTCAATATTCCATTCACCGATCTCTCCCTTAAATCGAGAGAACTTGATTTTTTTAAGTTGCATAGTGAAATAATTTGTTCTAAATATTATAATTCACAATAACATACCGTATTCTACCGCCGATTTTACCCCAAGTTAGTAAAACAGACAAGGCGACATGGGTATAATTGGGGATAATATGGATGCAATGTAGGGGTGTCAGCTTAACAGCCTGGACTTTTGCTGGATAGCCAAGGATTTTGAGAACTGTAACAAAATATTGCAGCTACGATCGGGGATAACAATTGAGTTGTTGCATCAGGGCATTTCTGAGGCTTGGATCTTGGAGTTTTGGGCAACCGCTAGCCAAATTATTCAAAATCCAAGACTGTTCTCCTCCTGCTGCACCTGCTGTACACTAAGGTGATTACTTCCCGGTAACCCCGCTTGTTATGGTACTCAATTTAACTGCTGAAGTTTCGCTGGATGCGGCCCTAACCTTTGATGCTCCCCTCAGCCCCACGATCGCTACGCCTAGGGGGATTTTTTTGACGGGAGCGACGGGTTTTTTGGGTATTCATGTACTGGTGGAGTTGTTGCAACGGACGAGGGCGCAGATTTACTGTTTAGTGCGTAGTGAAAATAGCTCAACGGCAAGGGCTCGTTTACAGCAACAATTAGAATTTTATCACCTAGAAGTAGGGGATCAATCTGTTCTAAACGATCGTCTTATTCCTGTTTTAGGAGATTTAGCCCAACCCCAGTTCGGATTGACGGAGGAGGCATTTCGGGACTTAGCAGAAGCAGTGGAAGTCATTTACCACAATGGCTCTTGGGTCAATTCTGCTTTGGATTATGAGGCACTGAAACCGGCCAATGTGGGGGGAACGCTGGCGGTGTTGCAGTTAGCAGGAACGGGGACTTACCGGAAGCCCGTTCACTATGTTTCTAGTTTGGCGGTGTTCCTCAGTGCTGCCCATGCTAAGGCGGCCCGCATTACGGAAAACGATCGTCCCAGCGATCGACTGAAGGGGGGCTACAAGCAAAGTAAGTGGGTAGCGGAACAATTGATCTATACGGCTCAACAACGGGGACTGCCCACCTGTATTTACCGCATTGGGCGGATTATGGGGCATAGTGTGACGGGGATTAATGGCAACTTGAGTGATTTTCTCTGTAGTTTACTCAAGGGCTGTTTGCGACTGGGCCAGTATCCCCTCAGTGATAGCCCTGTAAACCTAGTACCGGTGGATTATGTTAGTCAAGCCTTGGTGAGGTTAGGGCAGTCCTTGAGTGAAACCGGGGAGTGGGGTAAAACCCTGCATCTGCTCAACCCCCACACCATCCCCTGGAATCAACTCTGCGAAGTGCTGCAACGGCGGGGCTATCAACTCCAAGGGGTACCCATGGATCGGTGGTTAGCGGGTCTTCAGTCAGCTATAGACCAAAATCCCGACGATACTCTTTTTGCGTCCCTGTTGCTGTTGATGAGTGCCCCCGTTCACATCCTCAGTCCCAAAGCGCCTATGGATGCCAGTCAAGCCCTAGAGTTACTCCACAGGCTAGATCTTCCCTGTCCTGCGATCGATGAGGCTCTGATTCAGCGCTATCTGGACTACTTCCAAGCCAGTGGCTACTTCCCCACTCCTGCCCAGCAAGGGATTGAGGTGGCAACGCACGTTTCGGCTCAGTCCTCTGTCCGTGAACCCATAGTGCCTGCAACTCCTGCTTCAACAGCATCAGAGACAGCACCAGAGACATCAGCAAAGACTTCAGCGAAAGCCCCCACCGGCTTCTGGAAAAGCATTCGCTCCACCCGACGCTCTACCCAAGTGGCCTTTGAGATTACGCCCATCCCCCGCGATCGGCCTCTCCCCCTCTCCTTTGGCCAGGAACGGCTCTGGCAAGTGGAGCAACTTCACCCCAGTAGTGCGGTGCATAACCTGCGGGGAGTTTTTCGACTCTTTGGCCCCCTGAACTACCCTGCCCTCAAAGCCAGTCTGCAAACCATTGTCGATCGTCATGAAACTATGCGCTCTCGCTTTCCGTCCGTGGAGGGTCAGCCCATCGTGGTGATTGAACCCCAGTTAACCCTGGAGTTGCCCCTGGTGGATCTCAGTGCCCTCAGTAAGGAAGTGCAGGAAGAAACAGTCCGATCGATCGCGGTGGCGGAAGTACAAACTCCCTTTGACCTGGCCACTGCCCCTTTAATTCGCTATAAACTCCTGAAACTTGCCCCGGAAGAACACGTCTTGCTGCGTACCGTACATCACATCATCAACGATGTCTGGACGGACACGGTGCGCCTGCGGGAACTGGCCCAACTCTACAGCGCCTTGAGTGCCGGAGAACCCTCTCCCCTGGAGCCTTTAGCCATTCAGTATGTGGACTTTGCAGCGGCTCAACGACAGTGGTTACAGGGGGCAGTGCTAACAGAACAAATTAACTACTGGAAAGATCACCTCACCGGAGCTTCTGCGCTGCGATTACCCACGGATTATAGTCTCAGTGCCGTCCCCAGTTACCGAGGGGCAGCGATCGTAGTGACTCTGCCGGAGCCCTTAACTGCTGGTATCAAAACCCTGGCTGGTACGGCCGGAGTGTCACTCTTTGTCATCTTACTGGCTGCTTTTCAGACCCTACTCTACCGCTACACGGGGCAAACTGATCTGACCCTCTGCTCCCCCGTGGCGGGACGTAAACAACCGGAAACCAAAAAGCTGATTGGTTATTTTAGTAATATTGTCCTACTCCGAACTCAGTTGAACCCCGGTGCAGGGTTTCGGAGTGCCATTCAAGCGGTCAGTCAAGGGAGTTTAGGGGCGTTTGATCATGGGGACTTACCCGTGCAGCAGGTGGTGGAAGCATTGAACTTACCCAGTAGTCTGCTTTCCCGTGCCATGTTTACCTTACAAAATGTTCCCAAACAGCCCCCCCAACTGGCAGATAACCTGAAAATTCACCTTCAGGAAACGGAGGAAGGTACCTCTAATTTTGATCTCTCCTTATCCATGAAAGAAAAGGGGAATAGTCTCCTAGGGGTCTTCCGGTATAAAACCGATTTATTTGCCCCAGAAACGATCGCTAGGATGGGGGAAAACTTTATTCAACTCCTAGAAATGATCACCCAAAATCCCGATCGTCCCTTGCAAGGGTTACCTGCTTTTAGTGAATTTATTGCCGATCAAAAAGCGGAAGATTCCCTGCTGGAACATCCCCAAGGTCAAATGGAAGAAACGATCGCAGGGATTTGGCGATCGGTCTTAAAACTAGAATCGATCTCTCGCAACGACAACTTTTTTGATCTGGGGGGACGTTCCCTGGCCATGGCTCAGGTCTATGGCAAACTCAAACAGGCCTTTCCCGATCGGGCTGAAACCCTAGAGGTGGGACAACTCTTTGAAACCCCAACGATCGCCGGGATGGGGGCATACCTGATCGATTCTTGACCCTTGACCAGGGCATTAGGGGCACTCCCCTTGGTAAAGATTCTCTGCGAATTGTGGTTCAGGGTACCCAAAATCGGTATGGTTTTTAACCAACGATTACTGAACGATCATTACAGCGATCCTTATGTCTCAACCCACCATTGAATCCATTCTCAAGGAAAAGCGGCTCTTTGCACCCCCTCCAGCCTTTGCTCAACAGGCCCGCATTCAAAGCTTAGAAGATTATCAAACCCTCTACGATCGGGCGAAGGCTGATCCCGAAGGGTTTTGGGCTGATCTGGCCGCTCAGGAACTGTCCTGGTTTCAGAAATGGGACAAGGTTCTAGAGTGGAATCCCCCCCATGCCCAATGGTTTGTGAATGGCAAAATTAATATTTCCTATAACTGTCTCGATCGTCACCTCACCACCTGGCGCAAAAATAAGGCGGCTCTGATTTGGGAAGGGGAACCGGGAGACTCCCGTACCCTCACCTATGCCCAACTCCATCGGGAGGTCTGTCAGTTTGCTAATGTGCTGAAACACTTGGGCATTCAAAAAGGGGACGTGGTGGGAATTTATATGCCCATGATCCCCGAAGCTGCCATCGCCATGTTGGCCTGTGCCCGCATCGGAGCGCCCCATAGTGTGGTTTTTGGCGGCTTTAGTGCGGAGGCCCTGCGGGATCGGCTCAATGATGGCAAAGCCAAACTGGTGGTTACAGCGGATGGGGGCTGGCGCAAGGATGCGATCGTTCCCCTCAAGGAGCAGGTGGACAAGGCTCTGGGCAATAACGAAGTGCCCACCGTGGAAAATGTGCTAGTGGTACAGCGCACCCAACAGAAAATTACCATGGAACCTGGCCGGGATCACTGGTGGCATGACCTGCGGCTAGGGGTTTCCGCCGATTGTCCCGCCGAACCCATGGACAGCGAAGATCTACTGTTTATCCTCTACACCAGCGGCAGCACGGGCAAACCCAAGGGAGTTGTGCATACCACGGGGGGCTACAACCTCTACACCCATATCACCACCCAATGGACGTTTGACCTTCAGGATACGGATGTATATTGGTGTACTGCGGATGTGGGTTGGATTACGGGCCACAGTTATATTGTCTATGGGCCGCTGTCCAATGGGGGAACCAGCCTCATGTACGAAGGGGCTCCCCGCGCCTCTAATCCCGGTTGTTTCTGGGATGTGATTGAAAAATATGGGGTGACGATTTTCTATACCGCCCCCACCGCCATCCGTGCCTTTATCAAAATGGGAGAGCACCTGCCCAACGCCCGGAATCTCTCCTCCCTGCGCCTTTTAGGCACCGTTGGGGAACCCATCAACCCGGAAGCCTGGATGTGGTATCACCGCATCATTGGTCGGGAGCGCTGCCCCATTGTGGATACCTGGTGGCAAACGGAAACCGGGGGACACATGCTCACCGCCCTCCCCGGAGCCATCCCCACCAAACCCGGTTCTGCCTGCTTACCCTTCCCCGGCATTCTTACGGATGTGGTGGACTTAGACGGGCACCCCGTCCCGGAAAATCAAGGGGGTTATCTCGTGGTCAAACATCCCTGGCCCAGCATGATGCGAACGGTCTATGGGGATGACGATCGTTTCCGTCGCACCTATTGGGAACACATTGCGCCGCTGAATGGCCAGCACTTTTACTTTGCGGGGGATGGAGCCCGCCGGGATGAGGATGGCTACTACTGGGTCATGGGTCGGGTAGACGACGTGATTAGTGTCTCCGGTCACCGCTTGGGCACCATGGAAATTGAATCGGCCTTAGTGTCCCATCCGGCGGTAGCAGAAGCAGCGGTGGTAGGCAAACCGGACGAACTCAAAGGGGAAGACATTGTGGCCTTTGTCACCCTAGAGGGGAACTACGATGCCAGTGACGAGCTTGCCCAACAGTTGAAACAGCACGTTGTCATGGAAATTGGAGCCTTGGCCCGTCCTGCGGAAATTCGGTTTAGCGAAGCCCTACCCAAAACCCGATCGGGTAAAATTATGCGACGGCTGTTACGATCCCTAGCGGCGGGTCAAGAAGTCTCTGGGGACACCTCCACCCTAGAAGATCGATCGGTTTTGGATAAATTAAGAGGGGGGGCTTAACGCAGCTTTACGAAGGATCGTGAATTCAATAAACCGGAAAGTCCAGGATTGAACCACAGAGGTACCGAGAGCACAAAGGAATTCCTTTGAGGCTTTTGTATCTTTGTGGTGAAATTCCAGGTTATAAAGTTTGCATTCCTAACCCATTTCAATGGGTTTTTCTGATTAGCCCGCCATTGATTTGCGGGCGGGCCGGACTTAAAAAGACTGTTCCGGCCCGGACAGTTTCCACTCATCGTAGTCTTTAATAGCGATGCCCTGAAACAGCCCCGCCTTCAGGTACTGACACCACTGTTCATAGCTCTCCAGTTCCCCCTGGCTGAGATAATGTTTACTGGTCGCCTCTGGGGTTTGCCCCTCTAGCCACATCTCTAGGGTCGGGAAATGATTTAAGCCCTTCAGCGCCAAGCTTCGTATAGTTTGCTGCCATTGCAACCGATTTAGATCCATCTAGTACTCTCCTGAGCTAACCCTTAGCTCACACTGACCGTTACTCTTGGGCTCCACCTTAGCAAGATTCCAATGCTTCCCCCCTAGATCTAGGTTGCCCTAAATCATGATCTTTGTGGTCTACAGGGGTGATCTACAGGGTGATCTAATCTAATTAGCTAATCTCGTTTAATCCCACCGATCGCTGAGAATGTTATGCACACTTTTTGCAATTTGTCGCAGATCCACTTCTAGTAAGGGGGGCCACTCTACCCCGGCCTTTAGCCCTTGGTCGTACCAATGCTGACTCTCCTGAACCAGGCTATACAGGGCTGATACCAGCGATCGTTCTAGGGTGGTGACTCCTCGCAAGCCTTCATACAACACTTTGAGGGCCAGCAGGAGGGTGGTAATTTGTCCGGGAATGGGGGGTTTTTGGTGGCGGAGACGATCGACTAGGTTCTGCTGACTGGCACCTTCCGGGGAACAGACCTGTTGGAGAATGAGTTGATAAGCTTCGGCGTAATCCATGGGCTATTTTCCCCCTTGAAACAGTTGTTGGCGCAGTTGGGTCAGTTTAAGGTTTTGCCCTAGCAGACGTTTAGAAGACGATCGTTGGTGTTGCTTGCGGTGAATATGCTGACGGGTCAGCCGTAAATCATGCCCTAATTTTTGGGCAGACATCCACTCTGCCCCGTAGCCCACGGCGGTTATCCACTGAGCCCGATCGGAAGTGGCTACGATTAACCGTTTTTCAAAGCGCCGAATATCCTGGCGGAAAAAAAGCGCACAATAGCGCTCAATGTAACTATCGGCGGTCTGGCCAAAGTTCGTATAGTATACCGAGACTTGAGCACTCAACTGCTCCCGTTTCCCATAATCCGCTTGATACTGGGCATCAAAGACCAATTCCGTTTCGTGATCATGGTAGGCGCTATAATTCGTTAACCCTTCCGCCAACGCCTGACGGGACTCCGCTAGACCGTACCGATCGCGCAGGTGTTTAAGGTGGTCAACACAGCCAATGATGTTATAACCATCGACCAAAAGAACCGCTGGTTGGTGAGCAGACATAACATTATTTATAAGGTAGTAAGGTAAAAAAACAGCTATCAACCCGTTTAGCCAAGCCCTTCGCACCTTCGCGCAGATCTTTTCTCTAACTGCAAAGGGATGACCGTAAGATTCGCGGAGACATTCCTAGAATTTTAACAAAAATTTTAACAAATGTTGAACCAAACTTTTAACTGATGGCAATGCTCATCTTGAAATCTAGATGTACGGGCAGTGCCCCGTGCCGGCCCTAGTGTGACCTGTGACGGCTAGGGAACCAAACAAAAAGCATTGTAACGATTTGTGCCATAAAGTCAGCTAAGTATTCTACAATAGGAAATGTCGGGAACAAAATGTTTCCGTTCACTCCTCACACCACACTTCGCCTGGGCTTTATGTCTGGGCGTTTCTTCTTGAAACCTTAAAACACGCCACAGATCCTGACCATGGCCCCAGCACTTGAAAGAGAGAAGTAAGCTAGGGTGCTTTTGCTTTTAGGGCTTTGGCTTTAGGGCTTTTGCGTGTAGGGCTTTGGTCAGTCCCTAGCCATTTGGGTTTTATTGCACTACGGTGAAAGGACTGCTGTGGCTACGCTTACTTCTGTTTCACTCACTTCGCTAGGCTCTCGGTCTTCCCAGTCCGCCCGCTCCATCGCTCGATCGAGAACGGGTTTTCAGCCTGGCGGATCCCCTGTCGGGAGATCCCTGCCCCTTAACTCCCCGATCGCGCCTATGTCTGACCCCCAGGATGCTGCGACTCAAGCCGTTCATCAGCACAATCACCAGACTTACCAACATTTGAAAATGGCGGTGGGGCTGAATTTGCGCCGTCAGTTCTTTATTGCCGTTTGTGATAACCTGAACCTCCGCAATCATTTAGCGATGCAGTTGCAAACGGAGTTGATGGGAGCGGAGAACACCTCCTCCCGATCGCCCCATCAGTTTGTGAGTTTAATTTTAGATTTAACCGATCCGAATCCGGTGGGACAAATTGCCACTTGGTTACATCAACATCCACAAGGACATTCCCCAGGACATCCACAAGGTCATGCTCAGGGGCATCCCCCAGGGCAAGGCAGTCATCTCTTAGGCTTTCAGATTCTCGGCATTGAAGGGCTCACGCGCCAAAACCCGGCCATTCAGCGCCTCTTTTTAAGCTATTTAAGAACGATCGAGCGGAATTTGCCCCGCCTAAATTGCTCCGTGTTGTTGTGGGTTACCCGCCCCTGGGCTAATACCATCCAACAGGCTGCCCCAGAGTGCTGGAACTGGAGTACAGGGATTTTTGAATTTGCCGGTGATCCCGTGCCCCTACTCTCTAATTTATTTGATCCCGCTATTTTTCCAGATGCCCCCGTTCCCCCTCCAGCAGAACCAGAGCCGATCGCTGCTGCGATGGCGGTACCGGTGCCGTCCCCCACGCCGACGGTAGGGCTCACGGTGGATTCCTATGAGGAATTGGAAGAAATTCTTAAGCAAGATCTCGCAGCCCTAGACCAGGAACC
>DALYGI010000131.1:0-10149 GCA_031971595.1 Prochlorotrichaceae cyanobacterium CTOTU29312 | reverse complement strand
TTTGGAGAATTACGGCATCTATAACTTATGTATAGCCTATGTATAGCCTGAAACTTATGTATAGTCTGATCACTTGTCTGATTTGAACTGTGCCAACCATTCTTCTAAATCCGTCACACTGGCAAAGTCTAGCAGCGCTTCTCCTAAATCCTCCAACTGAGCGATCGTCAATGCCTCAATTTTAGTTTTTAGCTCAGGAGCGATCGTTCCCACCCGCCGATTGAGTAAACGCAGCACAAGCGATCGTCCTTCCTCAGCGCGACCTTCTTCTAAGACATCTTGGTAAAAACGGGTTTGTTGTAATTCCGTAGCGAGTTCCAGCATTTGCATAATTGCCTCACGGGTAATATTAGGAAACTTGTACACCATGCTTATGATAACCAAATCTATTATTTGCTCCGCAGATAAATTTGGCGAGGTAAAGGGTGTGGCTACAATTCGCTTGGCCAACTGGAGTGCTTTTTTTCGGGATGACACGATTAAACGGAGCAGTTCTAAGCCCAGGGGAAGTTCTTCCGAGGTTTGCAGTTCGTTTAAGTAAAACCGCTGCACCTATTCGCTATTCAGCAGAGAACGATACAATTGGGAATTTTCTGGTTCTAAACTACGGCGGGGAAAAATCACCAGTTTCATCCGTTACGATCGCTTTTCTCAGTCTAGTCGATCGCTTGAACCTAACCCCAATCTGACAGAATCAACTCAAGAGCAGTAACCGCTGTGGATCCAAATGGACAGACCAGGGGAAGGGCATCCCTTGCAAAATGTTCCACTTCTCCCGAAAGACCTCCACTTGCAGATCGTAATCCTGGGGATCCTGGGGGGGACGGTTGAGCTTTAGGTAGAGGGTCACCCGATGGGGGGTTTCACTGCTGAGGGCTACCCAACAGGGAAAGGTATTCACGGTCAAACCGCTGGGGGCGATGGTGGCAGAAGTTGTTTCCTCCAAAAGCCCTGGCCGGAGGTCTGGGGCGATCGGGTTGGGGATACTGGAGTTAGGGAGGCTGGAATGATGGAGGGGAACTGGAGGATGGGTTACCGAACTGAGGGTTTCTAAAAATTCGATCTGGTGAGCCCGCATTCCAAGATGGACAGTGCTTTCAGGCAGGGCATAGGGGAGTGCTAGGGTGCAGTTCCAGTCGATCGCTTGTACTAATCCAGGGGCGATCGTTTGGATGCGGGACAGGTTTTTACAGCCGGTCAGGCGGGCGGCGTGCAGGGTTTGGGGATGGGTTAAGACCTCCTGTTTGTGCCCTAGGGTCTGGATTTGCCCCTGGTCAATGATCAGCAGATTTTCACAAAGCCGATAGGCTTCTTCGATGTTGTGGGTAATGAACAGGGTGATCCCCTGAAAGCGCTCTAGCCGTAACTGCAAATCTCGCTCGATCTGGAAGCGGAGGTGGGTGTCGAGGGCGGAGAAGGGTTCATCCAGCAGTAAGACTTCCGGCTGACTGGCCAAGGCCCGGGCCAGGGCCACCCGTTGTTGTTGGCCGCCGGATAATTGGTGGGGGTAACGATCGCCAAAGCCATCGAGGTGAACAGCGGCAAGTTCCCGTTGCACCTGGGCCTGTTTTTCCAGAGCCGTTAGGCGTTGAGGCAGACCAAAGGCGATATTTTCCGCCACGGACAAATGGGGAAAGAGGGCATAGTTTTGAAACAAAATCCCCACCCGACGATCGCAACTGGGAAGGTTGATCCCTTTTTCGGAGTCAAATAAAATCCGATCGTTTAGTACGATCGTTCCCTGATCTGGGGTTTCTGTCCCTGCAATACAGCGCAAAATTAAACTTTTCCCCGCTCCCGATGCTCCCAACAGTCCTAAAGGCAGTCCATTTGTACTAAAAGAAACATTAAGGGTAAAGTGGGGCAGAGCCTTAACAATTTTTACCGTCAGCCGGGGGCTAGAGGGGTTTCCCTGGGGGGCAAACAGTCGGGAAGTGGGGGCGGAGTAGGTAGAAACTGGCAAGACGGGAGAAACTGGAGTAATGGGCGATGGGCCCCCTTTGCGCGATCGGGTTTGGGGTAAGGTCGATCGTTCCTGCATCAGGGACAACCCCACCAGGGTAATCAGTAAAATGCTGCCAGTCCACACCATGGCCTCCCCATAGTCTCCCGCTTCCACAGCGAAGTAGATGGCCATGGGCATGGTCTGGGTTTTGCCGGGAATATTCCCCGCCAGCATCAGGGTCGCCCCAAATTCCCCCAGGGCGCGGGCAAAGGCTAGGGTAGTGCCAGCCCCCAAACTGGGAAGGGTGAGGGGCAGCACAATTTCCCGAAAGAGCCGCATTTCCGAAGCACCCAGGGTTCGGGCCGCCTGTTGCAGATTGGTATCAATTTGGGCCAGGGCTCCCCCCATGGTTTTGTACATTAGGGGAAAGCTCACCACGGTGGCCGCAAGAACCGCCGCGTACCAGGTAAAAATCAGGTTAATGCCCACGGTGTCCAGCAGTTTGCCCAGGGGACTATTTTTACTGAGCAGCAGCAAGAGTAAAAAACCCAGCACCGTGGGGGGTAACACCAAGGGAGACAGGAATACACTATCCCACAGCGATCGCCAGCGGCCAGTGTAGCGGTGCATCCGGTAGGCCGCTCCAATGCCCAAGCAAACTGTCAGAAAGGTGGCACAGGTGGCAATGCGTAGGGAAATCCAAAGGGGGGAGAAGTCCAGCATGAAAGCGATCGGAGGAGGAATAACCCAATTTTTCGGGATAGAGAAACCTAATTTCGGTATTCCAAGGATGCTTTTAACTCCGCTGGCTGAGGGCTATTAACTCACGCTCCGTCTGAAATAAGCTTTCCTGGGTAGCAGTCCAGAGTTCAGGCTCCCTTAGGGATTGAAAGATTCGACCTATGATCTCATAGGTTAGGCGGGCGCACCGCAAATTCCAAATCCGATCCCCTAGGGGCAAGTCCATTAACACATTGGCAAAGCAGCCCAGAGACAGGGCCAAGAGGTATAGGTATTGCGAATCAGTTACGTCTTGCAGTCGGTTTTCGAGTTCGGAGAGAGCAGTTAAGACATCTTGATTCAAATAGGACGAATGTTCTTCTAACCAGAGATAAAGCCGTTGGGTCTTCCCCTCTGCACTGATAATAATCTCTATGGTTTGGTGTAAAAACTCCCGCGCATTCCCAGGGGCGATCGGTTCTTCAGGAATAAGCAAACTGAGGCGTTGAGCCACCTGATCTAACCAGTCCCCATTGGGCTTACCTTGTCGGCGGAGCATTTGGGCCACCTGCTCCATCACCGTCAGTAGCTCCTGGTTCATTAAGTCCGGGTAACCCTCCAACAGCAGCATTTCCTCCCCTTGGGGACAGTCCAATAACCGCTCAATCAACCCACAGTAGGCCTTGAGCCGCAGATCATTCATGGGTAACTCCAAACTTAAAATTCAAAACTGCCAAGGGTTGGGTCGAGGGAGGCTATTATAGTTCTAGCGTATAGACAAGATTTTGTGGGTTTGTAAACTGAGTCGCCACTGGGGATGGTCTTGAATATAGTCCATAATCCATTGAGCGGCTTGAGGCTGATTCCATTCCGGTTGAAGATACCGCCACACGCCTGCCCCCACCTGTGCAGATTGTTCTGCCGCCCAGTTGAAATCCTGGGGCTGAGCAATGATTATTTTTAATTCTTGGGCTTGGGCGTAAATGCTGGGATGGGGGGGCTTAAAGGGTTTTGGAGAAAGGGTTACCCAGTCGAACTGGCCCCGCAAGGGATAGGCCCCGGAGGTTTCTAGGTGAATGGTTAACCCGGCATTCTTCAGGGCGATCGTTAGGGGGGTTAAATCCCATTGACTGGGTTCGCCGCCGGTAATAATGACCAAGCGGGGGCGGGTAGCCCTAGCTTCTGCGACTAAATCAACGATCGATCGATGGGGGTGAGATTTAGCATTCCAGGACACTTTGGTATCGCACCACGGACAGCCCACCCCACACCCTCCGGTGCGAATAAAAAAAGCATTGGTTCCCGCCCAATAGCCTTCCCCTTGGAGTGAATGAAAGGTTTCCACGATCGGCAGGGTGTCAAGGGCACGGGTAGAAGCAGGGGCAGGTACGATCGGTTCTTGAGCTTGATTTTGAGTTTGGTCTTGAGTTTGGTCTTGAATCTTAGTCATCTCCATATTCCGCCCAGGAATGGGGGCTTTCCGACACCATCACCTTAATTTCAATGCCTTGGGGCAGTTCCGCCTTGGTGCGATCGTAAATATACTTGGCGATCATCTCCGCCGTGGTGGCATACTCCGGGGGCAATAACTCATTTAAAACCCCATGATCTAGCCCGCCCTGGAGGGCATCCCGCCGCGCCCAACGCAGGGTTCTAAAATCCGCCACCATCACCGGATGGGGACAAAATTCCGACGCATAAAGCTGGCCCGCCCTAGCCTCCACCCGTACCGTATAGGTATGACCATGCATCCGCCCACAGGGCCCGTCATAATCCGCAATGTAGTGGGCAGCACTAAAATTAAACTCCGTAGAGAGTTTCCACTGGGGCATAGAAATTTCCCGAAGACAGCACAGTACCAAAGTTTACCAAAGTTTAAACGATCGCCATTATAGGCTGAGAGGACTGGGAATCGGCGTAAGAATCCTTAGATCTAGCAAATCCCTACGGAAATCCCTGCTTAGGAATAGCCCCTGCCATGTAAAATTCTCAGAGGAAGAGAAATTTTGAAAAATTCGGTAAATCATTTTAGAGGTCTACTATGAAGTATCGCGCCCTGTTGGCAGCGTTTATTGCCCTTTGCTTTACTTTCCTTACCGCTTGCAGTGGAGAAGACACTGTAGGGGATGCGAAGGTTCTTACCTACGACGATATTGTTAATACGGGCTTGGCGAATAGCTGCCCTCAGCTAAAGGAAACCGTTCGGGGTTCCATCTCCTTAGATCCGTCTCAGTCCTACGTGCTGAGCGATCTCTGCTTGGAGCCCAATGAATATTTCATCAAAGAAGAACCCACCAATAAGCGGGCGGAGGCTTCCTTTGTACCGGCTAAAGTGTTAACCCGCTACACCTCCAGTTTGGATCAGGTCTATGGTTCCTTAACCTTTACCGAAGATGGCCGACTGCACTTTACAGAAGAGGGGGGCATTGATTTCCAACCCATTACCGTGTTAATTGCCGGTGGCGAGGAATTTCCGTTCCTGTTCACCACCAAAGGGTTAGTGGCGGAAACTACTTCAGCCGTTACCGCTATTACCACTTCTACGGATTTGGAAGGGGATTATGATGTTCCTTCTTACCGCACTTCTAACTTCCTCGATCCGAAAGCACGGGGCTTAACCACTGGGTATCAAAGCGCTGTGGGGATTGTACCCCAAGGTGACGCGGAGGCAATTGAGCGTGAAAATACCAAACAATTTGTGGTGGGTGAAGGTCACATGAGCCTGCTGGTGTCTAAGGTAGACAGTCAGACCGGTGAAATTGGCGGTATCTTTGAATCCGTTCAAGCCACCGATACAGATATGGGCGGTAAGGAAGCGGCTGAGGTGAAGGTTCGCGGTCTGTTTTATGGACGGATTGAATCTGCGGCTTAGTCTCATGAGTCAGTCTAACGGGTGAGTCTAAGACCTAGGATTTTAGTCTGATTTTAGGTTTTAGACTTTGATTTTAGACTTTAAGATCAGAGAGATAGGACAGGAGGAACGATAAATCCCTGTCCTATTTTTTTGTTTTTTGCCAAGATCCCCGGTTTCTCCTAGAACGAAGCCCAATCCCTTGATGCGATCCCCAGAAACCGGGGATCTGAGAATAGTAATTCAATACACCTTTCATTATTCATTCAATGCAGTGGCACTGACTAAACCTTCCGCAAGGTGCTGAAGGCGTTGTAATTGAGCCTGCATATCCCGTTGAGTCCAGTGGGCGGCAAAGATCTGAAACCCCAGATTAACCCACGGATTGGGAATCTCAAATTCAAAACGGTTGAGCAGTTCAGTGGTATCGCCTCGGGGAATGCACTCCCAACGATCGTTTCCTTGAAAAAAGCCCGTAAAGCGCCAGACAATCAGCCCCGGTTGCCGTTCGATCACTTCATTACACAGGGCCGGTTCCCAGAAGGGAATGTTTAAAACGAAGCGACTTTGAGCCCCCAATTCCACAGACCATTCTCCAATAGGGTCACAACGGAGGGCCGGATTTAACCAGCGATGCATTAACGATCGTTCTGTGAGACAGCGCTCGACGATCGGCATGGGGGCTTGGATTGTGATGGCTTGCTCAAAAGTTTGCATGGTCTTCAACTTCTTCTTGAACTGCTTCACGTTTTTCAATTTCTTCAACCTCTTCAACCTCTTCAAACTGTTGTAAATAAACCTCAAACTCTGATTCCCGATATTTTAAACGCCTTGCCAGGGTTAACCCTTGTTCAAACTGTTCTTGAGCCTGCTCCGGCTGTTGAATTTGCAGGTATAACTGCCCCAAACGATCGTAACTATCGAGTAAACCGAGCAGGTTTGAGGAATAACGATGCACCTGTCTAAGTAATTCATAGGTTTGAATGGCATCTTGCAGTTCTCCTTCTGCTTCCTGTAATTGCCCTAGGGAGGCTAAAATCCTTTGAGCCGCTTCGTATTGTTGGTTTTCCTGGGCAAAGGCATAGCCTTGATAATAACTTTGAACCGCTAAGTTAAACTGATTGTTGGCTCGGTAAGCATTGCCTAGATCTGCCCAGAGGGCTGGCACTTCCTCCACTAAACCTAAATCTAAGGTCAAGGCGATCGTTTCTTCTAGGGCAGAAATTTGGGTGGGATAATCACCGATTTGCTGGGCTAAAAAGGCTAGGGAATTTAAAAGCGATCGTTCTTCCTGTAGGCTTTCTAGGGTGACGGGGCCGGAGCGTAGCAGGGTTAATTTCTGTTGGGTATAGTCCGTAGCTAAGGCATAGTTGAGGGCTCCCCATTGTACCGTAATCAGTTCGGTTAAAATCTCTACCATGGCGGTGCTATCTTGTTGCTGTTCCGCCAGTTGGAGTTGAAATTGATAAAAGGTTTGGGCAGCGTTGAGATCCCGCACCTGTTGATAGGCTAAACCTAATGCTTTACCGTCTGGACTTAAGGTTTGTTGAGGGGATTTCCGCAAGTCCGTTTCTAAGCGATGAAGCCGATCGGTAATGGCCTCCAATTCTATCCTGCGACCAGCTTTCCAGGCCTGTTCCCCGATGTTTCCGAGGCCAGTAATCTCCTGGGATCGTCCTAAACGCCGTTGGAGATTTAAAATCCGAAACCATAAATCAAAAGCCTGATCCGTTTGACTGGTTTCTAACAATTGTTGAGCGTCCTGATTGAACTGAACGATCGTCTCTTCAATCAGTCGGCGTTCCAGGGGAGAAAGGGGACGATTTAAGGTCAAACTGGGAAGCAGGGGATCGGCTTTGGGTTTGTCTAAAGAACGGGGATTTTCTATGGCCGCTAGGGCGGGTGAACCCAAGCTCAGGCACCAAACCCCTAGGACTAAAGAGAGCCTTAAACAGTGCTCAAAACCGTCTAAATTGACTAAACTAGCTAAACGTTGAACCTGTTTTCCTATCCATTTCTGCTTAAAATTTAGGATAGCTTTCATAATAGATTACCTCTAGAAGTAGCCGGTTGAGACAGCAGCCGCTGAAAATAGGCTTGATATAATCCACAGCTTAACTGATAGCGATCGTCTTGCCAGCACACTAACCCTAGCCCCCAAAGTTTAGCACTGGTTTCAATTTCTAAATGGGTAACACGGGTTTCTAAAATCTGTTCAATTCCCCTTAAAAGGGTGGGTTCCCGTTGGAGTTTTTGCCATTGGGATCGGAGATAGTTTTGATAAATACCACCGCTCTCCCGTGCTTCCCGCAATAACACCGGTAATTCTACCCCGTAGCGCAAACTGTGGTAGAGGGCACAGCGCACTAAATAGGGAAACCCATTAGAAAGTTCCATCATTTGGGTTAAGGTCTGGCCATTGAGGTTTAGACCTTGAAGGCGAGCTAAGTGTTCCACCTGAGCCGGGGTTAATCGGGGCAACTCGATAGCCAGTCCAACATTAAAGGGGGATTGGTAGGTTTCTAGGGGAATATAAATATCGGTAGAATGAATTAAAATAAACCGTAATTTTTGCCACATCGAAGCATCTTTGCTCTCCTCATGCCACGATCGTAGGAGGGCTAAAAAATCCTTGGCAACGGCGGGATATTCAAAAATCTGATTTAATTCATCTAAGGCTAAAACTAAGGGACGATCGATTTGATTGAGTAAATAATCTTCAAAATAGAGGGTACTACTCACTAAGGGGCCAATATCTTCATCCCAATATAAATCCAGTTGGGGTTCAATATCCAGTTTTTTGCTAATAAATACACAAAACCAACGTAAAAACTTATCAATAGACCGTAAAACAGGACTGCCCGCACTCTGTAAATTTAAACGTACCGTGTCATAATTTTGGCGGGTAGCATAGTCTAGAATTCTGACCATCAGGGAAGTTTTGCCCATGCGTCGAGGTGCTTTGATGCGAATGAAAGCCCCCGCGTGGAGAATTTCCTCATAGGTCGATTGTTCAATACAGTCCCGTTCAATATACAGGGAAGAGGAGAGGGGAACCTGTCCTTCTGGTGATTCTAGACTGTGGGGAGAAACCGGGCTAGAAATTATCCCCGTCGCCATATCTGCAACACCTCCAACCAAACTGGAAGCCGATCGCCATTTATATTCCAAAAGCGATCGACAGTTGGTTTTATTAACTTTTTCTCCCAAAAAAGAAGACAGAAGTTGCCACAGTTTAGGGGCCACCAATTGTTTAATATAAGTTTCAGAATAGCGAATTTCCTGGGCAATTTGTGTATAGGTTTTCTGCGTTTCTGCCAAGGACTCTCGTAAAATCACCTTCTGTACAAATGTTAAATTGTTACCCGTCTTCTCCGTGACGAGGGTTTCAACAAATTGGGTAAGCTCGTCTACTAATTCCATGGGTGATCAATTTCCGGGGAATAGGCCTTTGTTTGGGCATTGGGCAATCAAAACTTTAGAAAATTATACAATAGGAGAGCCCATCCCTGAAGGGGAAATAGAAAAGTCTGAGATGCCGGAACAGTTAGCTGATCTAAGGTTCAGGGGGTTCAGGGGAACTTGGTCTAGGGGAGCGGATTATTGAGAACAATGTCAATAATTGACCCCCATGCCGCCCATACAGGACAAGATCTAGGATAGACAGGATACCGAGGATACATAGGATACATCTAAATACATCTAATAATATGAAGAATATCGATTGACGTTGGGGGGGCAGTCTAGGGCAGTCCAGCCTGATGCAGAGCGGGTTGTGGGGTTATGAATTTTATGACTTGTTCCCAAAGGCGATCGATTTCATACTGAGGACATGCTTATTAGGCAAGGTTTAACCCTCTCCACGCCAGCGTTCTCAGGAGTTAACATGAATCGTTTTAATCCTGATCATTATCCTCAGCAACGGATGACCGATGGTCAGGTTGAGTTTCCCCTAAGCCATCTTCCTCTCCTGTTTGAACGGTTAGATCAATGGTTCGATAAACACGGTATTCAATGGGGTTTAAATGCTCATCATCCCTTCATTTTTGAGTGTGTTAATTCCGTCCCCCATGGGATCGTTTTGTTGTATTTATTCGATCGGGGTTATAGTTTTTTGCTGTTGCCTCCGGCCGCGCCAGAACTTGATCCCCCTATCTTTCCCAGCTTTTTTAGTACCGTATTAAAGGTTCAAGAAGTGCCCCTGGATGGGTTAGAAACGGGTCTGGAACTTCAGCCCAATCCAGATTTTAGCGGGGTTCCTGAAGCACTACAAATTCCCGATCGGCTCTACCTGCGGACTTCTGGCAGCACCGGCACTCCTAAGTTAGTGGTACATCACCACGATCGTTTTTTTGAAAATGTGGCAGCAGGGCAAGCCCGTTTAAATCTCAGCGCTAACGATCGGGTGGCTATTCCTGTTCCCCTGTTTCACATGTACGGCTTGGGGGCTGCTTTTTTGCCCAGTATTTTGGCGGGAGCTTCTATCGATCTGCAAAAGGGGGCGAACCTGTTGCGCTATATCCAACGGGAACAGAAATTCGATCCCACCGTTGCTTTCATGACCCCTATTTTTTGCGAAATGTTGTTGAAGGGGCGGAAATCTCCTCGACCCTATCGAATGACCGTGGCAGCG
>DALYGI010000130.1:0-10221 GCA_031971595.1 Prochlorotrichaceae cyanobacterium CTOTU29312 | reverse complement strand
AGGGAGTTCTGGGGTAGGGAGTTCCAGTTTGCTGGTCTTCTGGTTAAGGTTTATCCTGAGGTGATGGGAGTCTAAAAAAGCCTTAAATCCCTGGGGTTCATCACTGGTCAAAAACGTAAATAAAGAACGATCGTTCTGGGCGTAGCGTTGACACAGTAGGGGCAGCACTAACCCCGTCAAGGGATGGAGTGGATAGATCTGGGCCATCAAATCCGCAGACAGTCCCTGGGGCAAATGGGGCGCAAGGGTAGCGAACCACTGGTTAGCCCAGGTTTGAATTTCCGCCTCCAGTGAGGTGTGAAGTTGGGCGGTAGAGGATAGGGTTTTTAACGCCGTCCCTGATTTCGGTTCCCCACGATAGATCACCTGTCCCATTAACCGCAACATCTGGGCAGAAGACTCACTGAAAGGAATATCCTCAAACCGCCCCTGAACCTTCACCCACTCATTCTGTTCCGTTGCCGACAACCGATCGCTATAGCCCGCAAAAGATTGATGCAGTAACCCCAGAAAATAAACCTGATGCTCACCTTGCAGCGACAACTCCGCAATTTGTTGCAGGAGGTATAAGTCTTCCGTGCCCTGATGGTGAGCCGCATACTCCAGACTTTTGCCCAGTTCATCCACCACCAGCAACACCGGAGCTTCAGCCTTCTCCACCAGGTCTTTTAATACGCTCAAAATATCCTGGGGTTGTACCGTATGCCGTCCCAGGGCCACCTCACAGTCCCAATCACAGAGGGTTTTCAATAACGTGCTGCGCCGTTCGTGCTTCGGGAAAAACTCATCGGCTCCCCGCACCAAAGCCCTAACGATCGTCCAGGTCAAAGGTTCCTGCCGCGCCGTCACTACCGCAGGCACTAAGCCGGAAGTAGGCATAGAAACGATCGTCTCCCACAGGGGCCGCCAGAGGGGATCCCCTTTTGGTAAAACCTGTTGCACAATCCGCAGTGCTTGGGCGCGGGCTGGATGATCCGCCGGAAAACAGAGACTGGCGAGAAAGTGAACAAACGCAGACTTCCCCGTGCCATACACCCCCGTCAGCGTCCAAGCTCGATGAGCATTGCCATCCCTCAGCGCCGCCAAAATTCGAGCCAAGGCCAGCAACGATCGCTCCGTCAGGATGTATCCCTCCACCGCATCGGGTTTCCCCAAATCCCGCTCTAGATTAATAGAACGATGGTAACGACGATGAATATTAAAAAGCTGGTTTAGGGGGGTAGACATGGCGCGACGTTTGAGCACTACGAGAGGTTCTGTAACCCAATACAAATAAATTCATGAGCTTGCTGAATGACGATTTCCGCATCGACTTGTGATAATTCCAAAAAAGAATCATAGTCTGCATTTGTACGTTGAGACTGAGCATCAATTCACTGTCGATGTAACTCAACAGGAACTTTACCCGTTCTGGCTAAGTATTTTCCAAAGGCACTAATAACGGCTGCATGACTAGAAAATGACAGCCCCTCCTGATCTAGCAACGCTTCGGCAACATAAAACATAGCATAGTAAGCACGAGATAGTGCAAAATCATAAAAACCTTGCTCTAAAAGACTTTGGGCAGCATCTAAACTCCTTTGTGCTTTGTCCAGTAGCGATCGTTGTTCTGGGGTCATAAAATAATACCTTCTCTTCTAATATTTCTAAGCAAAGGAGAATTTTCATTTTCAAATCTTAGTTTGGGTAAGAAAATCCTAGAAATAACTAGATTGTTTTCTAAACAAAAATTAGCGATAAATAAACTGGTTTTTTGCATCTCCTGACTAATAATAACGGGATCGTGTAAAACAATTAATAGGTCAACATCCGAATCTAAATTTGTCTCCCCTCTCGCCTGTGACCCAAATAAAATTAAGCGGTCTAAACGATCGCCATACTCTCTTTTGCAGTAAAGCTTGATGGGATTCAAGATCTGAATAATAGTATTGACCATTTGCACTTTAGAATCATCGGTTGCCGCTAAAATTTCCGTAAGGGTCATCGGTTAACCTCCAGTCTTAAAATACTGTGTCAGCAAAGCTTCTGAAAACTCCAACGGTTCGGACAGTTGAAACCGGAATTGTAATTTACCGGCCGCATCATCCAACCCTAACTTTTCTTCCATTTTAGATACCATTTCGATCGCTTCACAGAGGGCGGATTCCGTTAACTTAAACACCTGTCCAGGGCTACCCCGATCGTAAATTAATCGTCTTACAGGAATGGTACGGGCCGTCTCATTGGTTTGTATCGCAAACTCGATCGCAGCGTAGAGAATCAATGCCGGGGGTAGGTTTGCTTTGTAACCCATCTGAAACCGAAACGATCGCTTTACCCGACTATCTCCAATTAAGTGAATCAATCCCAACTCCACAAAAGGACAATCTAAAGAATCTTCACTGGCTAGGGATTGTTTAGCATTCGGTTGACGGGCATACATCCGTAATAGGCAACTTACATCTTTTTTGAAAGAAGATTCTGCCAATTTGCCAACCCGACCCCGCCGCAACAGTTCCAGAATATCCTCTTCTGTAAATTCCCCTTGATTGAGGTCATTAAACACCATTGACCAAGCCGTGGCGCTACAGGGAGACTCCAACAATTTCCAATGTAATAACCACAGGGAAGCGGGATCTTCCAGATAGGGATCCCAACCCTGATGTCCTAACAGTTTCTGTCCAAATTGTGTGGGACGATCGTTTTCCAGAAGTTTAAAAGCTTCACACCAATAACGAATCGATCGCACCATATTTTTCCCCACCCCAAGCTGTACTGTGGCATCTTCCGCCAGAAAAACCGCTGGATTTTGTTTAGCACGATCGAACCCTTTTTTCAGCCAGCCAAACCGGGGGTGAAAGGTTTCATGGCGGGCAAAGACCTCTTTAGGGGTAGGTTTCAGATGGGGGGATAGGCTAAGTTGCGGCATAGCAAGAAATTAGAGGTGTCACGGGTGTTGAATCATGTTAGCAGTGCCTGGATGTGGTGAATCGTTTCAATTAACAGCGTGGCGGCCTGCTCAATCTCCTGATCAGTGGTGAATTTGCCCAAACCTATACGGATCGCTCCTTCAATGACTGAATCGGAGAGGTGCATAGCCCGTAAAACAGGAGAGGGGGCGATCGTCCCGCTGGCACAGGCGGAGCCGGTGGAAATGGCTAAACGATCGCGGAGTCGAGCGATAACAGCGCTATTGGGAACGCCTGGAATAGAAATATGTAAATTCCCCGCTAACCGTTGCTGTTGGTTACCATTAATCACCAGGGTTGGAATAGCCCGCTGAAGGTGAGATTGCAGCCTATCCCGCTGGTGAGCAATACGGGGTTCGTCCGTCTGCATTTCCGCTTGACGGAGGGCACAGGCTTCCCCTAGTCCCACAATACCCGGCAGGTTCAGGGTACCGGGGCGTAGTCCCTGCTGTTGTCCCCCTCCCCGTAGGATCGGTTCTAGGGGGAAATGGGAACGTTTAATCAGGGCTCCAATCCCCTGGGGGGCATAAAGTTTATGACCGGACAGGGTGAGCAAACTGATTTGCCCGTCTTGAAAATGAAGAGGAATTTTACCCACTGCTTGGGAGGCATCACAGAGGAAGGGGACGTTATACCGTTGGGCGATCGTGCTAATGGTTTCTAAGGGATAAATCGTTCCCACCTCATTATTTGCTGCCATCACACAGAGCAAATCTAGACCCTTTTGACAGTAGCTTTCCAGGACTTTTAAATCTAAATTGGCTTGACAATCTACGGGAATATAACTGAGGGAAATACGGTTTTGTTTTTGGAGGAAATGACAAATATCAAAAACCGCTTTATGCTCCACAGTAGAAATAGCAATATGGGTGGTTTTACCCTGAGATTCTCGATGTAAAACCGTACCTTGAATGGCAAGGTTTAAACTTTCCGTAGCACCAGAAGTAAAGTAGATCTCCTGAGGCGTACACTGAATCAGTTGGGCAATTTGCCCCTTAGCCCGATCGATGGCTGCTTTGGCTCGATCGCCCATGCCATGTTCCAAGCTACCAAAGCGATCGGTCATATAGCTGAAAACGTGTTCTGCCACCCGACGATCGACGGGGGTTGTCGCGTGATAGTCCAGGTAAATCATTCTGAGTGCTTCTGCTCCACTATACTTTGATTATGATTGACCTTGGAGTAACGTCGCTTTCTGCGTTGTTCCGATTCTAACCATTTACGCTGGTAGGGATCCAGATCCTTACGCCACACTAAACGATGTCCTTGTAAAACCGCTCCCCGTTCCCGTAGTTTTACCTCCCATGCCTCTTTTGTCCACCCTTTCACCGGCGCTTCCAGAGAGTCTAAAATTCCCCATGTCACTTCCTGAAGACTAAGTTCAGCAAACCTATGATAGAGCGGATAATCTGGGGAAACTAGACGATCTTTACGGACTAAAATCGGAGAACGATCGTCCGGGCTATAGTCACGATAAAAGACCCGCGCCGATCGTAAATCAATTTTCATGGCATTCACTAAAATAGGATGAGGATCTGCATCAAAGTTATGGGGGGTATAGTAGGTAATCGCAGCTTGTTTCCAATGCAACCTGATAATCACAGTCCCATCAGGACGACCAAAAGTACGAGCCCCGCACCCTTCATATAACCTCAGCACAGGGTCTAAAGCCTCGATCAAATCCGCGTGAATCCAGAGGGAATCATTGCTCTGTAATCCTAAAGTGCTACGCTGACAAGATTCTTTAATGATGTTCAAATTACCGATATTGGCCAACATTAAATCTGCTGCGATACAAGCATCCTTATAGCTACTAAACAAACCCTTAATATCCCCTTGACTCAACTCATCCAAATGACTGAATAAAGGACGTTTACCAAATTGAGCCAAGGCTAAATAAACTAACCAATCTTGACGACGCTGATCTCGAATGCTATCCCAGTCCTGGGAATCTGTAGCCCTCAGAACTAGAGTAAAAGCCTGCTTAAAGCTTGAAAATTGCTTCAGAATATCTTGAAATTCTGCTCGATCTTTAGCCTCTTGAAGGGTAGGTAATCTGCCCCGATCGCTGTAAAAATTAATTAACGGTTGAAGAAGCGATCGGTATTGCTCAAAATGATTGACCACCGATCGTACCCTAGGGGTACTAGCACGGGATCGAAATCGATGAACTCGAAAGCGTTCTAATTGACTAGAATCTCGAAAAACCAAATAAATCCCTAACGCAACGGGAACCGCATCCACGTCTAAAACTTGATCAATATAGCCCTTTAATTCCTCCTGTTCATAATATTTTTGAAACGTGTTTCGCTGGGTAATAATTCCATCCCCATAGACCAACCACCCCTCGTTCATATCCTCCACTAACACCTGTGCCGCTACAATCAATACTTGACGAGTTAACCCCCAAGCATTGATCAGAGCTTCTCGCCGTTCTTGCGGATCTTCAATGACATTGAGGATATATCCTAAATTGACAATATCTGCTTCTAACCAAGGCTGATCTGGTTGATAGTAAGGATCCCAACCTTCCGCCAGATAACCCGCGCCTTTGAGTCGTTCCACATCGCCACCGTGACCACAGCCATAATCAAAAAAGATTCCATCAGTAGGAAGTAAACCCGCTTCCATCACTAAACGCACAGGTTTAGAGAGTGCATTCCGATGAATAGCTGCTTTATGGCGATCGATTTGTAGTTTAGTCTGAGGCGTGAGTTGAAGCTTCGTACTAAGCTCAGGGTTAAACGTTGAAGAAGATTGAATAGCTTGAGGTGATCCTTTAATGTCCGTCTTAATCCTGGGTAATGGCAGAGAGCAAGCTAAACAATGATGATGAATTTCAATGCCCAAGCGATCGAGGCGTTGCTGCCAGTTTAAGCGTGTGCCAATATGACGAGATTGTTTAAGTAATCCTAACTTTTCTTCCTGTTGAGTTAGATTTGCAAAGATCTGAAAGTGGGGATGAGTAGCAGGAATAAAGGTTTCTTTACGATGTAAAATAGGTGGATTAATGGGGCTATATTCTCGACGTTGAACTGTGCCCTTTTCGAGATCCACTTGCAGGCTAAAATTTAAAGCAGGATGGGGATCGGTTTCAAATTCAGGATAACTTAAAAATGAAAGCTTTGGTTCTCTTAAAATGAACTTAATTAACACCTGTGTCGGCAGTGCAGGGGGAGCCGGAGCAATGACAGCTGCCAGATCAATGGGTAACCGGGATCGAGCAATCATTATGACATCTTGCAACAGTGGATCGAGGGAAGACAGCGCACAATAATGGATATAAAACGCATCCGGTAACCGTTTGCCCACAGGACTTGTAACACAAGCTTGGCGGACTTGTTCCCAATGCAGAATAGGGAGTTGAGGGTATGGATTGGCTT
Source organism: Prochlorotrichaceae cyanobacterium CTOTU29312 (assembly GCA_031971595.1). GTDB lineage: Bacteria > Cyanobacteriota > Cyanobacteriia > Prochlorotrichales > Prochlorotrichaceae > JBEAPM01. The sequence goes on along the minus strand of DALYGI010000130.1, from coordinate 3,890 downwards.
CAAGGCTAGTCATGGGCTTTCAGTCAGGAAACTGATGTAATGGCTTTTGCACCTTCACGATCGTTAGCATCAGATACATTTAGATAAATTTAGATAAATTTAACTGGTTTGTAAGAAACCATGATATAGCCTGGAACATCTCCCGTAACTTTCCTTCTATCCTTTCAGGAGCTAGCGCTGAGGGTCTTGTGGTCTGATCCCTGTGCCCCCATACTTTTGTCTAATGTTCTAACGGCTCTCCCTCTTTCCTATTTCAACCCATTCCTATTTCAACCCATTCCCATGCTTATGTCTTTGCTCTCTCGTTCCTCCTTTAGACCCATTTTGCCCCCCGTACTCTCGATCGTTTTAGGTACTCTTAGCTTTGGGGCGCTCACTGCCCTAGACCTTGCCCCTGCTCAGGCACAGGAAACCACCCCTAGAAGTATTGCTGTCTCTGGTTACGGCGTGGAGCCAGTACCCACGACCCTGGCGGCGGTGCGGTTAGGGGTAGAAGCGCAAGGGGAGACTCCTTTGGAAGTCCAACAGGAAGTGGCTCGCCGCTCCGCTGCGGTGGTGGATTACCTCAAATCCCAGTCAGTGAGTCAATTACAGACCCAAAGCCTCAGCTTGAACCCCCTCTACGACTACAGCGGTAATGAGCCGAAAATTGTGGGCTATAGTGCCAGTAATATGGTTAGCTTTCGGGTGGAAACCCCACGGGCCGGAGCCCTGTTAGATGAAGCGGTGCGGCGCGGGGCCAGTCGCATTGACTCCATGCAGTTTGTGGCTACGGATGAGGCCATTGCAGAAGCCAGACAGGTGGCGCTGGTGGAGGCCACTGAAGATGCACAACGCCAAGCAGATACGGTACTCAAAGCCCTAGGGCTAACCCGTCAAGGGGTGCTAGGGGTTCAAATTGATCACGCCCCTGTATTTTCGCCGTCCCCTAACGTGATGTATGCTGCGGAGGCCAAGGCGGGTGTGACGACCCCTGTGGTGGGCGGAGATCAGCAAGTGGAAGCGACGGTAACGATTTATTTTAGTTACTAACTTCTGGGCTCAGGACTAAAGACCTGACTACAGGCAAACGCTTCCTGGTCAGGTTTATCAGTGTTTTTGATAATGGGCGATACTGGATTTGAACCAGTGACCCCTTCCGTGTGAAGGAAGTGCGCTACCCCTGTGCTAATCGCCCGATCGCTTTGGTCAATGTTTTGTACCAAACCTAGCATACACTATAGCAGCAATTTTTACGATTTGTATCCGGGCAAGATGCTTCGATTAGATTATTTCATCGCTCAGATAAAGGATTGCAACGCTTTTGGGTACTCCTGTGAATCTGCTGCTACCATAGAAGAACATGATGGGGATCTTCAGATTGAAGCAACGATCGTAAGTTAATGGGGTATTTTAACCTCATCAGCTTTGCGATCGAGCTTTTATCCCCTACTCTTTCCATTTTTATAACCCTTTAAAAAGAGAGCTTTAACATGTCTACTCAAAAAATTCGCTGTCCAAATTGTGGCCGCCCTGCGGAGCGGGATTTCATTGGGGTTCATCAACTGATGCGGACTCAGTGTGGTTTTTGTGATTATCTCCTGGTGACCTGCAACAAAACAGGCCAGGTGAAAGAAGCCTACGCACCGGGGATTTTCAGCCTGCATTAATTCGCGGATCCCCTGATCCATTCGCTTGCTACTGTACTTTCACTCCCACTAATCCCACCAGAAATACCAATGGTTAGACTGGTGTAGGATTTGGGCCAGCCGAGCAACGGTCATCGTCCCTTGGGATACAATGTCTTCACAGTAGGCAAAGTGTTCTTTTGCAAGGGTTAGGGTGGCCGTGTCCGTGGTTGGGGGTTCCGCCACCCACAGTTCTAGGGTCGATTCATCCAGTCCAAACAGTTCCGCCCCATAGTATCGATGCCAATAGGCCAAGATGGCAGCGTGTTCCTCCGGTAAAGGGCACTCATTCCAGCCCCCATATTGTAAATAGAGGGGAATCTGCCAGGCGGGAATCTGGGGGAACAGGGTGAGCCATACGGGGCGATGGCTGCCAAGGTTCAAGGGATCGCGGGCTAGGGTAAAATCCGGTGTCTTGGTGTCAGGACTGCTCCCGTTCATTGCCTGTGGTATGACTTGTTCTGACCATTCCCCAAATTCATCCGCTTCAAATTCATCAATTTCATGGTCAAAATCATAGCCTCCCCACCGATCGTTCCACCACTGGGATAGGTCTAAGGCTGCGGCCTCCTCGATCGCCCTGAGGATGTCAGGGTCTGAGGCCTGGGCAAACACCTGGCCAAGGGGGTAGCAATTGCAGGGCAAAATGAGGGGATGGGACTGGGGAGAAACCGCCGCCCGCACCGCTTGCCAAGCCTGATAGGCCACCTCTCCGGGAATGGTCACATATTCTAAGGGACGATCGTTTAAAGCTCCCCACACTCCTGGATCTTGGAAGGGAATACCAGCTTGTTCCAAAAGGGTTGCAAGGTGCTGAGAAGGGGGTTCCATAGGGGTAAATTCAAAACTCAAAACTCAAAAAATCACCTGACGAATATGGGAAGCCATGCGATGGGCACTGTCATGGACGGCCAATTCTCCGGCTTTTTCAGCCATTTGTTTCAGTAGGGCAGAATGTTCCGGTTTCAGTAGGGAAAGGGTTTGATCCCGCAATTGATCGGCAGATAGCCCCGCCTGTTGAAAAACGATCGCTGCCCCGACGGAACCAAAAATCGCGGCATTGTAGGTTTGGTGATCTTCGGCGGCGTGGGGATAGGGAATCAAAATCGAAGGGGTTTTGGTAATGGCAAGCTCCGTTAGGGTACCGGCCCCGGCTCGGCTAATGGCCAGATCAGCCCGCAACAACAGGGCCGCCATCCGATCGTAAAAGGGCAAGGAGAAATAATGGGGATGTTTTAATTCTTGGCGATCGGGATCCACATCACCGGTTAAGTGAACTATCCAAATCCCTGCTGCTAGCCAATCTGGGGCGCAGGTTCGCACCAATTGATTGACCGACACTGCCCCCTGACTCCCCCCCACGATCGCCAAAAGGGGGACATCCGGAGGAATGTGTAAATCTAAGGGAGGCGGCGTTTCCGTTAAAAAGTCTGGGCGCACGGGGGTTCCCACGTAGGCAGTCCGAGTTCGGGGTAAGTATTGCCGGGCACTTTCCACCCCCAAGGCCACTTCCGTACACCAGGGACTAAACCAGCGGGTCACCTTGCCCGGTAGGGCATTAGACTCGTGCAGAATGACGGGCAATCCCAAGGAGCGGGCCGCGAGAATGGACGGGCCAGCAATGTAGCCCCCGGTGGTAAACACCCCCGCAAAGCCTTGGCTACGCAGTAAGCGCCGAATCTGAAACACCGATCGTCCCAGTCCATAGAGGGTTTTCCCCATACTCAAAGGCGATCGACTCTGAAACCCTCGCACAGCAATGGTATGAAGCGGATACCGATCCCCCACCAGGGCCGTTTCTAAACGATCGGGAACCCCTAGCCACTCAATCCGATAATCCGGCAGCACTTCGGCCACCGCAAGGGCTGGAAAGAGGTGACCGCCAGTGCCACTAGCAGCAATGAGTAAACGGGGGGGTGTCACGGTAAGTACCTAACCGATGAAAGATTCCCCAAGATTTTATCAAGTATCAAGTTCGTGGATCTTGAAGCCAGCGGCGAATTTGTCTTAAATTCTCTTCAATTTCCGCCAGTAAAGCCCCGTAGTCTCCCGCCTGTTGCGATCGGGAGAGCCATTCCAGTGCCCGTGCGGCGTTTAGGGTTTGGGTGGCTCCGATATTGCTGCTCGATCCCGTTAGGTAGTGGGCTGCTTCGTAGATGCCTTGGTGAAGGGTCTGCACGTAGGGCAAACAATCATCGTGGTAAATCTGTACAAGTTCTAAGG
>DALYGI010000129.1:0-10319 GCA_031971595.1 Prochlorotrichaceae cyanobacterium CTOTU29312 | reverse complement strand
CCCCCGAACAAATCCATAATACGATGCAACATATTTATGGCTTGACCGGATAGGTAAATTTAGAGCGAAAAGGGAGTAGGTATAAACCTGAATATTTTCAAATCCTTGCTTCAGTGAGACGATCGCTTAAATCATACTCTAGATAATGTCGATAATAGGGTTCATGAAAATATATGAAGCAATGATCGTTTGGTCTTGGTGTCAGATGAGCGATCGCACTAACATTTGTCAGGTTGGCCATTGACGAGGGGAGAAATCCAAGGAACAATCAAAATTGTAGACCCCAGGCAGTCCTATGTCTCTGCGATCATTGTTATCGTGAGTTATGGCTCTGGGGTATTGTTTTTTAAACACCACCCACAAACCTGTGCGCTACGCTAGCGCTAACCCACGCTACGGCTCATAGCCCGAAACCCGCTCCATAACGAGATTATTAGGTCTAGGAGCGATCGTTTTGAGTTGCTGAACTCGATCGTTAGACTGAGCTTATTATTACTGAGAAATGGTGAGGGAAACCCGATCGCCCCCTTCATCTGCTAGGGCTTCCAGAACGGGGGCAATGTCCTGATATTCCAAATTCCGATCGGCTTTAAAAATAATTTGTCCCTGGGGATCTTGGGCGAGATATTGCCGAACCACGTCTTGCATTTGGGACAGATCCACAATGTCCCCTTCATAGACAATTTCTTTTTGATTGTTCAACCCTAATAACAGCGGGCCGTCAATAATATCCTGGGCATTGGTTCCCTGCGCTGTAGGTGTTTCTAGGTTTTGAATCACTTTCCCCGAAAAGGACATGGTGATGATAATAAAAAAGGTGAGGACGGACATCATCACATCCAACATGGGCACGAGATTGATTTCTGGTAAGGCTTCTGCTTTGACTTTACGGCGCATCTTCTGGCTCCTCACGAATGACAAGGGAGACTCGATCGCCACTCAATTCCTGGAGGGGCAAGAGTACGGCCATCATGTCCTGATAGGTTAGGGTCGGATCGGGGCGTAGGAGAATAAAGCCCTGAGCATTGGTTTGGAGATAGCGTTGGGCTTGGACGAGGGTTTCCGGGAGGGGCAGGGTTTGTTGATCCACTTGAATCCCCTCCGCCGTAACGTCAATAATCAGGGGAAGGGCTTCCGTTGCAGCAGGGTAGCGATCGGCGGGCAGTCGGAACGCCACGGATTTTTCTAAGCTGAGGGAAATGGCCACCATGACAAAGAAAGCCAGAATGGCCAGCATGGCATTCAACATGGGAATTAAGTTCACCTCTGGCAGCCGATCGTCACGGTTGGATTTAAGGCGCATGGCACACTTCTGCCTCCGGTTCCTCTGCCCAGTTGGCGATCGGCTCAGCGGTCAGCCCTAGGGTTCCCCCCTGGAGGTTAGAGTTGGCGCTTTGCCAGTACTGACGGTAAATCAGTTCTAACTGGCTGCCGACTTCTAAAAAGTAATCCTCTTGGTTACCCTGAAGAACCACCAAAATCCGAAAGATAATCAGGGCGAGAATGGCGACCATCATCCCGGCGGCAGTGGTCAGGAGCGCTTCCCCAATCCCACCAGCAGCCTGGGTTGCCTGTTCACTGGTGGCACCACCCCCCACCACGAGGTTGCTAAAGGTGTTAATCAGTCCGGTTACGGTGCCCAAGAGTCCTAATAGCGGCGCAAGGGCCACCACGGTTTCCAAAAATTTTGCCCCTTTCCGCATGGCCACAAATTCCCGATCGGCCGCACTTTCTAGGGCCAGGCGAAAGGCTTCAGGCTCAGGCTGGTTCAACCGCAGGGGAGCATAGAGAAACCGACCGATGGGGGTTGTAATGGCATCCTTAGCGATCGTTGCGGCTTCGGTTAGACTCTGCTGGGCTGCTTTGAGGACTTGGGGGACAACTTCCTGTTCTTGACGAAGTAACAAACTCCAAAAGAGTGCCCGCTCTAGTCCACAGGCCAGGGTGCCCACAGACAGGATTAAAATGGGCCACATGACAGGCCCACCCTTCAAAAATTCGTCGTAGAGAATCATGGAAATACAGAAAAATTTTCCCAATTCTATCGGGTTCATTCTCAAGATAAAATCACCGAATCTTAACCTTACTCCGGGCTATTGCTTAGGTATTTTAGGGGAATTACTGTGGCACTGATCGATCGCGCTAGTCTGACCAAACTCTTCTGTCAAAGCTTTTTTGCCCCCGCAACGGCAGAGTCCCAAACGATCGCGGCTTTTGGGGAAGAGAACCTCCGGGTGATGGTGCAGGACGGGGAGTTAGTGGGGGCGTTAGCCCTCATCCCCATGGCTCAGTGGTATGGGGGGCAAAAGGTATCCTGTACGGGGATCGGCTCCGTGGCTATTGCTCCCCATCGTCGGGGCGAAGGGTTGGCCAGTCAGTTACTTGAGCGATCGTTGCAAGAACTCTATGCAGCGGGAACGGCGCTGTCGGTTTTGTACCCCGCTACTCCCCCTCTCTATCGTCAATGGGGTTATGAACAGGCGGGGCTGTGGTTAACCTGGGAACTTCCCCTTCAGAGCTTGATCCGGCAACCCCTAGGTCTAGAGATTAGACCCGTTCCCCTGAAGGTGCAGTCCTTTCAGCCCCTTTACGATCGTTGGGCTGCTCAACATCAGGGTCTACTCGATCGCCATCCTGGACTGTGGCAACTGCTACTCCATTCCGCCACCTATGGCTATCACCTGGGTTCAGCAGCGGATCCCCAGGGTTATGTCCTCTATGGCCAAGAGCGGGACGATCGGGGAACCCGACTGATCCTCAAAGATTGGGTGACCCTAACCCCGGCCGCAACCCAGGGGAGTTTAGCCTTTTTTGCCCAGCAGCAGGCTCAGGGGGAGCGGCTAGTGGGCCACGGGCCAGTGGTTGACCCTCGCCTCTTGCCCTACCCGATCGTCTTTACCCACAATCGATCGTGGATGTTACGGGTGATTCACTTGGAAAAGGCGTTGCAGCAGCGGGGCTATCCACTCCATTGTGAATTGGAGCTACACCTAGCGATCGAAGACCCCCTCTTTCCCGCCAATACCGATCGATTTTGTCTGCAAGTGAGCCAAGGGCGGGGGCAGGTGCAACGGGGCGGCAAAGGTAGCCTCGCCGTAACGATCGAGGGGTTTGCTCCCCTGTTTAGTGGGTTTGTCTCCCCGGCCCAGCTACAGGCTCAGGGCTATTTAGAGGGAGATCCCCTGAGTGTGTCCGTTGCCCACAGTTTGTTTTACGGATCTACGCCTTGGTTAGCGGACTTCTTTTAAGACTTCTGATCAATCAGACCCAGCAAACACTTAAAAAGCTCATTGGGCAAGTGTTCTGTCCGATTTGCCATTGTTCGCCCCCGGGACTGAGCTAGGGACTGAAATCATTTACAACGAGAATGGATTACAAATGAATCAAAGATGTATTGAAATTTATTTGTAAATGTGTTGTATTATTAGAGGTGTCGAGGTTGCCCTTAAGGTAGCCTCTGGTGCCTATAAAATTTTGAATCATGGAGCAACACTTATGGGTCAGTGGTTTAGCGATAACAGTTTTTCCATTGGTCGTACTCCTCTTGTACGTCTTAATCGTGTGGTCGGAGAAACAAGTGCAACGGTTTTAGGCAAGATTGAAGGACGTAACCCCGCTTACTCCGTAAAGTGTCGGATCGGCGCAGCAATGATCTGGGAGGCCGAAAAAAAGGGATTGTTGGGGCCAGGTAAAGAACTGATCGAACCGACCAGTGGCAATACAGGTATTGCTTTAGCGTTTGTAGCAGCAGCCAAGGGGATTCCCTTAACTCTGACCATGCCAGAAACCATGAGTATAGAGCGGCGAAAGCTGCTACGAGCCTATGGAGCTAATTTAGTACTCACAGAAGGGACGAAAGGAATGACAGGGGCAGTGTCTAAAGCAGAGGAAATTGCGGCCTCTGATCCTGAACGTTATGTATTGCTACAGCAGTTTAAAAACCCTGCAAATCCTCGGATTCATGAGCAAACAACGGGGCCAGAAATTTGGGAAGATACCAATGGCAAGATTGATATTCTGGTGTCCGGGGTGGGTACCGGGGGTACCATTACCGGCGTATCTCGGTATATCAAAAATACCCAAGGTAAATCTATTTTATCTGTAGCGGTGGAGCCTGAAGCAAGTCCGGTTATTTCCCAAGCTCTTGAAGGTCAAGAAATTAAATCTGGCCCCCATAAAATTCAAGGCATTGGAGCAGGTTTTCTTCCTGAAGTTCTAGATTTGTCTGTGGTAGATGCGGTGGAAACCGTTTCTAATGAAGAAGCTATTTTATATGCCCAGCGGTTAGCTAAGGAGGAAGGGATCTTAGCCGGAATTTCCTGTGGAGCAGCCACAGCGGTTTCTGTTCGCCTTGCCCAGCAACCTCAACATCAAGGAAAAACGATCGTGGTTGTTTTGCCAGACTCAGGAGAACGGTATCTTAGTTCAGTCCTATTTCAAGGAGTTTTTAATGAGCAAGGTTTGTCAATATGAGTTTGAATTCCATTAGTCATTATTACGAGTTTTTGCGATTTTCTCAAGGATATAAAGGTCATGATAAACCGACTTTGGATTTAGAGAAGATTCTGACTCATCTTTCTCAACCAAAGTTATCAACTTTACAAAGTTGGTCGCGGGAAAATCCAGTTCCCTTTCCTTCCCGCAATGCCCTAGCTCATATTGTGGATCAGTTACGATCGACCTTATTTCCTTTGCATTTTAGCAAATCCATCTTAGGAGATTCACCCACTCCTTACCTTATTGGTCATACCTTGCATGAAGCATTGCAATTACTACACTACCAGGTACTACGGGAGCGTTATTTATTAGACTCATTAGTATCCTTAGAAGAAGATAAAATTGAATCTGAAGTCCAAGCTAAAGTTCAGGTTTTTGCTGAACAATTACCCCACCTAAAAAGTCTTTTAGAGACAGACATCTTCGCAGCCTATAACGGTGATCCTGCTGCCAAAAGTCTAGATGAGGTCTTATTTTGTTACCCTGGAATTACCGCAATTACCTATCATCGAATTGCCCATGCACTGTACCAACTCAATTCTCCTTTACTCGCTCGTATAATTGGAGAAATCGGACATTCTTTAACGGGCATTGATATTCACCCCGGTGCCTCCATTGGCGATAGTTTTTTTATTGATCATGGCACAGGTGTTGTGATCGGAGAAACCACTATTATTGGCAACAGAGTCCGTATATACCAAGCCGTAACTCTCGGCGCTAAAAGTTTTCCCCGTGACGAATCAGGTAGTTTACTCAAAGGGCAAGATCGCCATCCCATTATTGAAGATGATGTGGTGATCTACTCAGGAGCAACAATCCTTGGTCGCGTCACAATTGGTCGAGGTGCGACCATCGGCGGCAACGTTTGGTTAACCCGTAGTGTGCCCCCTGGAAGTTTTATTTCCCAGGCTCAACTACGAGCGGAAATTTTTGACGCAGGAGCAGGCATTTAAAGCCAAGCCTTTAAGCCTTAAGCTGATCAGCATTTAATCTGCACGTTTTGAGGGTTGAAGCCCTCACTACAAGCGAATCAGTCTGAAAGGTCACTTCTACGGACTCATACCAAACTCTAGCTATAAAGAGAATACTTTCCCGCCGATGTTCAGCACTTTTCTGAATAGAGGTCAGTTTTTACGACCCAAATTTGGAAAATTATTTAATTAAGCATTGTCTTGATTGTTCAATTTTGATCTTTTGATCCTAAATGGAGTTTCTTTATGACCTATAGTCAAATTAGTGAATCCCAGCTTGCCTTAGGGGATGTGGCAGCCCGCCAGTTAGCCAACGCCACTAAAACAATTCCTCAACTCATTGATATTACCCCCCGTTGGTTTACCCGATTATTACATTGGACTCCCGTAGAAGCAGGTATTTACCGTCTTAACAAAGTACAGGATTCCTCACGGATTGCAGTTGCTTGCTCTGAACGAGATGAGCGAGATTTGCCGGAAACTTTTGTGGATTATCAAGAGAATCCCCGCGAGTATTTACTGAGTGCAGTAAACACCGTGGTTGATGTTCATACCCGCGTTTCTGATCTATATAGTAGTCCCCATGATCAGATTCATGAGCAACTCCGGTTAACCATTGAAATCCTCAAAGAACGGCAAGAAAGTGAGTTACTCAATAATTCCGAATATGGACTTTTACACAACATTGCCCAGTCCCAACGCCTTCAACCCCGCAACGGTGTCCCAACTCCCGACGATCTCGATGACTTATTGGTAAAAGTCTGGAAAGAACCCGCTTTCTTTTTAGCTCACCCCAAAGCCATTGCCGCCTTTGGTCGAGAAGCTACCCGGCGAGGAGTGCCCCCCGCTACGGTCTCTTTATTTGGCTCTCAGTTTATTACTTGGCGCGGTGTTCCCTTAATTCTCTCTGATAAATTAGCGGTGAATGATCAGGGCAAAACTAATATTGTGTTGTTACGCACGGGAGAGAGCCGTCAAGGTGTCATTGGTTTATATCAACCCAATTTACCCGGTCAACAAGGGCCAGGGCTTTCAGTGCGCTTCATGGGCATTAGTCGCAAAGCCATTGCATCCTATTTAATTTCTTTATACTGCTCCTTAGCAGTTTTAACCGATGATGCAGTCGCTGTTCTTGAAAACGTTGATGTGACCCATTACCACACCTATAACTATGCCTAATGCTCAACCTGTGACGACTCAATCTGGTACTGAGGTATTGGCACTCAATGTTCTCCCTGATCCATCCCATCTCAATCCTCTGTTTCAACCGGAAACTTTAGATCAGTTAACTCAGGCTGTTTTACAGGAAATGAGAAAGCATGATTTAACATCAGCTTTTTCTCAATTTATTCAATCCGTTCAGGAAGAAAAAAACTCTGAGGATTCTGCTCCGGTTTTATCTGAAGTTTCACAGGGAGTAACATCTGTAACGTCCCCTGAGGTGCTGCCGGTTTTGACTTCCCTAAAAGGAGCTAAAGCAGCTACATTGCCTAGCCCAGGATCTCATTCAATTCCGAGCGCAGAATCTAGTAATTATGCGGTTCCTAGCCCAAAAAATCCTGTTGAGTTAGCCACAGTTCCTAGCCCTGTGCCTAGCTTCTACTTCCTGGAAACTGTGAGCCAAGCTCAAGACTTAAACCTTGAGAAAACCACTCACCAATTTCCCTATTCAAACCCCATTGATCCGTTTTTTGCATCCCATATTCGTGATCAACATTTTGGCATTTTCGATGTCCAAAGTATTCGACAGGATTTTCCTATTTTGCAAGAGCGGGTTAATGGTAAACCCTTAATTTGGTTTGATAATGCGGCAACGACCCAAAAGCCAAAAGCGGTAATCGATCGTTTGTCCTACTTTTATGAACATGAAAACTCTAATGTTCATCGAGCCGCCCACGAACTCGCAGCCCGATCTACAGATGCCTATGAAGCAGCTAGGGAAACAATTCGTCGTTTTCTCAATGCTGCCTCGGTGAATGAAATTGTTTTTGTGCGAGGGACAACGGAGGGCATTAATCTAGTAGCTAAAAGCTGGGGGCCACAAAACTTACAATCAGGGGATGAAATTGTTCTCACTTATTTAGAACATCATGCCAATATTGTACCGTGGCAGCAGTTGGCACAACAAACCGGTGCTAAATTACGAGTTGCCCCCGTGGATGATCAAGGACAAATTCTGTTAGAAGAATACCAAAAAATCCTTAATCCACGGACAAAGTTAGTAGCATTTTCCCATGTTTCTAATGCCCTAGGGACTATTACCCCCGCCCAAACTATGATCGATCTGGCTCATCGTGTGGGAGCAAAAGTTCTCCTAGATGCAGCCCAGTCTATCCCCCATGTTCCGATTGATGTCCAAACTTTAAATCCTGATTGGCTAGTATTTTCTGGTCATAAAATCTTTGGGCCGACAGGAATTGGTGCGGTTTATGGCAAAGAGGAATTACTCAATGCTACCCCACCCTGGCAAGGGGGTGGAAACATGATTTTAGATGTCACCTTTGAGCGAACCATCTATCATGAAGCACCAGTACGGTTTGAGGCAGGAACGGGGAATATTGCGGACGCGGTGGGATTAGCGACTGCTCTGGACTATGTTCAGAAAATTGGCTTACCCACTATTGCTTCCTATGAGCATGAGCTTTTAGAGTATGCCACCGCAGGATTATCCACTATTCCAGGGTTACGTTTAGTCGGAACGGCTGCTGAAAAGGCCGCAGTCTTATCTTTTGTCTTGGAGGGTTTTGAAGTGGAGACTATTGGTCGATATCTTAATCAAAAGGGTATTGCTGTCCGGGCCGGGCATCACTGTGCCCAGCCCATTCTAAGACGGTTTGGATTAGAGACAACGGTACGCCCCTCTCTAGCGTTTTATAACACTAAAACGGAGATTAATGTTCTGATTACAGCATTAGAACAAATTCAATATCAAGTTTTTACTTGATGCTGTGACTATGAGTGTTCACTGAATACTCAATTTTTCCTCCTGTACTGTACCTTAGGGCAGGGGGAAATTTTTATAGGTGATTATGAGAAAGCTAGGTTAGATGTGTAAATATATTGGAGTCTGGTTATGGTTCAAAGCTCCCTCGTTGCTCATTTGAAAACTTCCGATTCTCCAAGTACTATTGCCATCATTGGAGCCGGATATAGTGGGTCGTTAATTGCTACTCATTTGCTAAAAAAAGTGAGACGACCTCTAATAATTAAACTAATTGAACGAAGCCATGAAATTGGTCGAGGAGTTGCCTATAGTACTCAAGATATAGGGCATTTACTCAATGTTTCGGTGGGAAATATGAGTGCTTTTCCTGATGATCCTGGGCATTTATTGCGTTGGCTAAATTATAACTATACAGAGCTTGCTCCTTTTCTGCCTAACAATTTGAATGTCAGCAGTTTTATACCTCGTCAAATTTTTGGGCTTTATATTCAATCTATTCTTGATGAAGCTGAAGCTACTACTGCCAGTTATGTCCGTTTAGAACGGATTAATGATGAGGCGGTCAGGATTGATCTTGAAGGGACGATGGCTAAAGTGAGTTTAGCTAGTGCTCAAGTATTTGTGGCTGATAGAGTTGTACTAGCGATCGGTAACACTTTTGTTACGTCTGTCGTTTCCGCTAAGGAAAATAATCAAAGTGGTTATCTTCGTAATGCTTGGGCAGATAATGTCCTGACAGATTTAGATTCCCATGCATCAGTATTGCTGATTGGTACGGGGTTAACAATGGTAGATATGCTCGTTTCTCTGAAGCGCAATAACCATCGTGGTAAAATTTATGCCGTTTCACGGCGTGGTCTCCTTTCGTTTAGCCATCAACCAACAGAGTCCTATCCTCCTTTTCTGACCAGCCAAACTGCTCTTACAACGGTTCAGGAATTAGTGCAACGATTCCGTCAAGAAGTCCAAACGGCTCAAGCTAAGGGTTACGATTGGCGGGCAGTGGTGGATTCTATACGTCCAATCACCCAACAACTTTGGAGTCAGTTATCCCGTACTGAACAAGCAAGGTTTTTACGTCATGTAACTCCCTATTGGGATGTACATCGTCATCGTATTGCTCCTGAGATTGGAGCGATCGTACAAGCCTTGCTCCAGTCGGGGCAATTAATAGTGATGGCGGCTCGTATTCAGGATTATCAAGCTTCGGTTGATGGGGTTAATGTCACTATTAAAGAGCGTAAAGGTCAGATGCAACAGGTATTAAGAGTCGATCGTATGGTCAACTGTACAGGTATTCAGATTGACTATCGCCACTGTAATCATCCCCTCATTGTGCATCTGCGGGAGCAGGGATTAATTCGTCCCAATACATTAGGTTTAGGTGTGGATTCGACTCCTGATGGGATTCTTTATGATACTCAGGGGCAGGCTTCTCCTTACCTCTACACGATCGGAACACCGCGAAAGGGGGATTTATGGGAAACGATCGCTGTACCGGAGATACGGGTGCAAGCTCAGCATTTAGCGACTACAATTTTGCAATCCTTACCGTTGCGAATGAAAGCAATTCCACCTTTGTCTCGTGAGCAGCCCGTTCCAACGGTTCCAACAGATAAGGTGGTCTCTGACAGCCTCCTCTTTCGTCAATTTTTTGATCCCGAATCTAGCACCTATACCTATTTGATTGCTGATCGTCACACTAAAGAAGCGGTTTTTGTAGATACGGTATTAGAGCAAGTAGAACGAGACTTACAAACATTGACGGATTTAGGGTTAACTTTACGTTATTGTTTGGAAACCCATATTCACGCGGATCATATTACGGGGGCTGGCCAGCTACGTCAACAAACAGGGAGTCAGGTTATTGTTCCTCAATATGCAACAGCTAAATCGGCAGATCATTC
>DALYGI010000128.1:0-10365 GCA_031971595.1 Prochlorotrichaceae cyanobacterium CTOTU29312 | reverse complement strand
ACTACGTTGGAGAAGAAACCAGGGATCAAAACGATCGCTTTTGTGGTTTTAGATCTCCGGTTTCTTCTCGATTCAAAGCCAAGATTGAACACCGAAGACCAGTGAAACCGGGGATCTCGGTGCAACTCCCCAGATCAAGACGATCGTTCTGCACGGCTAACTAGATCCCCGGTTTCTATTAGTTTTACTCAAAGATTATTGGACTACGTTGGAGAAGAAACCAGGGATCAAAACGATCGCTTTTGTGGTTTTAGATCTCCGGTTTCTTCTCGATTCAAAGCCAAGATTGAACACCGAAGACCAGTGAAACCGGGGATCTCGGTGCAACTCCCCAGATCAAGACGATCGTTCTGAACGGCTAACGAGTAGGGTATAATTTCCCTCAACCCTGAGTATTTTCCAAAACCTATGATCCCTGGTGAATTATTGACTGAGCAAGGCGATATTCTCCTGAATGTCGATCGTCCCTGCCAAACGGTTGAGGTAGCCAATACCGGCGATCGTCCCATTCAAGTGGGTTCCCATTTCCATTTTTACGAAGTCAATCCTGCGCTCCAGTTCGATCGGGAGAACACTAAGGGGTATCGCCTCGATATTCCCGCTGGTACCGCTGTGCGCTTTGAACCGGGAGATACCCGTGAGGTGCGTTTGGTGGCGTTTGGGGGCAACCGCAAGGTGTTTGGGTTCAATGGCTTGGTCAATGGTTCCTTGGACGCTTAAGAGTCAAGTAGAAGTGGATAGAACGGGATAGAAGCGAATGGGATTATCCTCTCAAGAGCGGGGGCAACTGGGGGAAACCTTTGTGAGCCAATGGTTACAGCAACAGGGATGGACGATCGTGGCCCAGCGCTGGCATTGTCCTTGGGGCGAAATTGATCTCATTGTCCAGGGGGAATCCGTGAGTGGCCAGTCTCAACAGGGGTTAGCCCGATCGTCTACCCTCTTAAAAACGATCGCTTTTGTGGAAGTGAAAACCCGCAGCCCCAAAAACTTAGATACGGGCGGAGCCCAAGCCCTGACCCCGCGCAAACGTCAAAAACTGTGGCAAACCGCCGAACTCTTCTTGGCTGAATATCCTCAGTTTGCGGACTGGAATTATCGCTTTGATGTGGCGTTGGTGACCTGCGAACCCGTTAGTTCTCCAACGTCTCCCCCACTCAGCACCATTACGATCGGTACGCCCATCCTCTGGCAAGGGCATCGGTTCAACCTGCAGCATTACTTAGTCAACGCCCTAGAGGAATCGGTCTAAGCTGCTATGGCACTGCGTATTTTGGGGCATCGCCCCTTAAAAACCCTCTCCGGTTCCCTCACTCGCCCAACCCCCGCACGGGTGAGAGCGGCAGTTTTTAATATTTGGCAAGGCTCCATCGAAGGATGTCACTGGCTAGATCTGTGTGCGGGCAGTGGGGCCATGGGGGCAGAAGCCCTCTGTCGGGGAGCCCAGCAGGTGGTGGGCATTGAACAATCCGCCAAAGCTCTGGCGATCGTCCGGGAAAATTGGAACGGTTTAGCGGAATCTCATCAAACCGTGCAACTCTGGAAAGGGGATGTGTTGGTGATTTTGCCCAAGCTCCAAGGTCAGACCTTCGATCGTATTTACTTTGATCCCCCCTACCAAAGCGATCGATATGAGCCGGTTTTACAATCCCTGCAAGGCCTGTCCCTCCTCGCCCCCCAGGGAGAAATCGCCGTCGAACACGATCCCCATCGACACTTTGCCCCCCCCGATCGTTGGGAAATCCGACGGCAAAAAGTTTACGGCAATACCGCTGTCACCTATTACGGTTGGATCGAAAGCTCAGCCTAGGGATTTTCCCCTAGTCCAAAACTAAAATCTATAAAATACGGGTTTCTAGTTGACCCTTTGACCGGAATCTGCTTAACTCTTTGCCCAAAAGGCTGATTTAAAACTACCTGAGTGAAGGAGGGGAGGAACTATGGGCAATGCAAGCGAATCGTTTAAGCAAAAGCTAGACACCAACCAAATTGGTGAGGCCTTAAAAATGGCTCTGGGTGAAGCGATCGAGTTGAAAATTACCACCTGGGTTGTGGATGCTAATGATATAAATGCGGAGGAAGCCCCGAAGCCTGGCCATCGGATGCAGACCCGGATCAATATTGTGGATGGAGACATCGATAACGAAATCGGTAGCCTATTCCTGAGCCAAGGCCCCTACGGAGAACTGCGAGATTTTCACCTGAATCAGGTTAAAGAAGGACGGAGCATCATTCGCCAAAACCTAGAAAGTTTACAGCAACTCTTTGGGCTTTTAGCGGGGGTTGTGCATCGGTTACCTAGCCAAACCACCGTAGATGTTACCCCTGGCCCCAATCCCCTTCCCCCTGGCCGCTCCTAAGAAACTGCCCCAGAGCCATCCCCTGTACCGATCTGATCTTGATTGCCAGACCATGCCAGACTCAGTATTTTCTAGTTTCAGCCTGGTACAGACCTTGGCTCTTTCTGCCTGCACCATCATCCCTCGGAGACCCTCGTTACACCTATGGCTATCAGTCAAGAATTTCAAAAACATCTGAGCAGTGGGAACCTAGCCGAAGCCATGAAATTGGCCCTGAGCGAAATGATTGAACTCAGGATTTCTACCCGTGTGGTTTCCGAAGATGGCTCAACGGACGATCGTCCTGGTCACCAAATTAATACTCGCATCAACATTGTCGATGGGGACATTGAGAATGAAATTGGCAGTGTATTTCTCAAGGATGGCCCCTACAGCGAACTGCGATCGTTTCATGCTCAACAGGTAGCGGACGCTCAGAAAATTATCCGCACCAATATTGAAAGTTTACAAACCCTTCTGGGGCTGTTACTTCAAGGCTTAAATCGTCCATCAGGACAGGAACCCTCTGCGGATTTCCAAGGGATGGAGACAGGCTTTGGTGGTATGGGGGCAGCCATGGTAACGGTGGCGGCTGGCACTGCTGCCCTGGGAACGATGGCTATGGGAGCTTCTACCGCTGGAGTTTCCACCACTGGAGTTACTGCTGAAGTTTCAACGGTTGGAGATTCTACTGCTACAACTTCTACTGCTGCAAGTTTTACTGCTGGAATTGGTGATGGAATTGGGTCTGGAATTGGGGCCGAGGCTCAAGCTCAGTCCTTTGGTGCGATCGGACAGTTTAATGCGATCGAGCCGATCGGGTTGGAGTCCATTGCTCCCGCTGCTTTAACCCCAGAAAGCGAAGAACCCGAAAGTTTCTCGGCCCTCGATGGAGCCGGTGCCTGGTCTGAGGATGAAGATTTAGGGGTTGAGGGCGAACCCTTGAGCTTCCTGACAGAAACCGAGCTAGGTACTCAAGAACCATTTGCAACTTTGACTGATGAGCCTTTAGGGGCTTTAGATTTAGGGTTGACGGCAAGCGAAGGAACGATCGGAGAGTTGGATCTAGCTGTTCCAGAGCGTTCTGAAGAGCGTTCTGAAGACTTAGATTTCGTCATGGACAGCGACTCTCTCCCCACAGAAGAAGCCTTTGATCTGTCATTGACTGAGGAACCAGAGCCTAGGGAATTTGTAGAAGATGGCATTGCCACACTGCAAGAGCAGGAACCCCTTGGGCCCTTAGATGTAACTTTAGATGAGGGCTTAGAGACCCCTGAATCAGAAGATGACTTTGCTTTGCCCAGCTTTGACTTTGAAGAACCGATGGCCGGTTTTGATATTCCTGAAGATTTGCCCGATCCCTTAGCGGATCTGTCGTTTACGAGCTTTGGTGCTGTTCCCCCAGAACCCCCAGCCGTGGAGCCACAGGAACCATTTGATCTAATGGGCGAAGATTCCCTCAGTGAAGACCTGATGGGTGAAGATTCCCTCGGTGAAGACTTGATGGGTGAAGGGGATCAAGACTTAGAAGATCCGGCAATTTGGAACTTAGCGGAGGAACCGGAAATAGGTACAGAAATCACTTCAGAAACAGGATTAGATCTGGAAGATGAAGTCCTTTCCAGTGAGTTCGAGATCAACGAAGTAACTGAATCCCTAGAACAAGAAGACGCTTTTGCCGAAGATGCCTTGGCCGAAGCGTCGAGGGAAGATTGGAATTTTGAGATGACTGAATCATCCCCCACTTTTTCCTTGGAAGGAACGGAGGATGTGCTTAGTGAGGCCGACCTAGGAGCCGATCTGATTGACGATCGATTTAGTCCTCAAGAATTGGGTGAAGCAGAACTGAATCCCTTAGAATCCTTTGCTGAGGTCGAAGATTTCCCCGAAACGATCGAGCCTGTGGGGGCAGAAGATCTAGGCATGGAAGATCTGGGAATGGAAGATCTGGATATGGAAGACTTGGGCATGGACGATCTCGCCCTGGAGAGTTCCTCCGACAGTCTAGAAATGGAAAGTCTAGAGGAAATGGAAGACCTAGAGCCTTTTTCCGATCTCGCAGACTTCGACAGCCCCACAAACGATCGGGATTTGGAGTTAGGGGGGTTAGAAGACAGTGTAGACAGTCTGACCAGTGTGCCGGAACCCCAAACCTTTGAAGAGTGGGAGGGGATTGTTCCTGTGGGTCAAGCGGGGGGCGATCTCTCAATGCCGGAAGTGCAAGAAGTAGACTCCGATGAAATAGACTCCGATGAGTGGGCGATCGATGAAAGTCCTGCCCTGAGCGCGAGTTTAGATGATCTAGATGACAACTGGGATGACTCCGATGATATGGCACTGTCTCCCGAAGAAATGGAGGCCTCCCAGACCCTACGCTTCGATCGGGAAGAGCCCCTCGTGGGGGATGCCATGGGTCTAGCGGATCTAGATGCGATGGATAGCCTCTTCCAAAACTCGGATGATCATTTTGATGATCCAAACAGTGCAGCCCTCGCGGAACTCGATCCGTTTCTCGATCTCGATGATCCCTTTGATGATGCGCCCCTTTTCCCCCCGCCGCCACCTCGTCCTAGTCGTTAGATAATTGCGTCAGATAATTGCGTCGGTGTTTGCATCCATCTCCGATTTAAACAATTTAAACAGGAGGGGGAATTCTGTCTAAAAATGCTCTTCTTATTGGATCTTCCTTGGACTACTTTTATGGAATCTAGTTCTGTACAAAATGGTAAAAATTCATCTCCAACTCCCCCAGAAAATCCAGAAGCTGGCAATAAGATTACCCAGAAATTCAACGATTTTCTAGAAACGTTGGGAGACACCTTGATGGATTTCACGGCCCTAGAGGTGAATACCATGATTGTGTCTAACATTACAGGGGCTAAGTTTAATGCCATGGAGGCCTATCACGTCATTTATGAGCGTTCCCAACAGGCCGGAGTCATTTCCAAAACCTCAACAACTCTCAATGAAGTCATTCCCGAAAACCTGCGTCCTCGCTATCGGAAATTACACGATCAACTTCTGGCAGCCTATAAACTTTGTCCTGGGAAAGAGAGCGCTCAGCATCTCCCTAATCCTGATGATCCTCAGGGCTTTCGAGAGTTGGCAAAGCAGTTAAAAGAAGTGAATTTTGTGCGTACTCTGCGTAAGCTCTCGGAACTACGGGCCGCCCTAGACGGGGAAAGTCCGAGCAGTGCTAGCTCTGTCGATTTAATCTATGCCCAAACGGTGATGCAAATTGATGGGGATGTGATTAATCGCTATAACCAAGCTCTCTTTGATCCCAATAACATCACCCGTCGGGAAATTATTCTCAGTATTCACAATCAAGGGGTGGAAGCAGGAGAGCGGCAATGGCGCGGGTTGATGCAGTTTATGGTGGATCTTTTAAAGAATTTTGTTCCTCCAATTTTGTCTAAAAAGTAATGTCTGATGCCATCATTCAAGCCATTCGTGTTGAAGAGGGTATTTTCTGGTTTGATCTCACCGAAGCGATCGTTTCCGATATTCAGAAAATCCACATTCAGCAAACCTCTGCACGGGATACCTTAGTTTTAACCGTACCTCGATGGCTGCGCCGTTGGTTACAGAAGGCTAGTGTGTTTGATATTTCGGAAGAAACTACGAAAACACCTGCCCCATCCGGCAACCGTCTGGAAAACTGTCTGAGGGGTGAGCTTCCCGAACTGCCTCGCCTCCAACAATCGGGAATAACCTTTATTAGTTGTTACCCTAGTTCTAACCGCAACGATCAACAGATTTACATCCTCGAAACGATCGTTAGTTTGGATGGGGATATTCTCAACAAAGTTAATCAAAAATTACTTGAAGCAGAGGCAGCAGCACATATTAGCGCGGCTCATTTCTGGTTAATTGATCAACTGCTCATCGCCCTCCGGCAAGAAACCGACTGGTTATTAAAAGTCATTACCTGGGTCTTGATAGGGCTGCCAGTGGGGTGTGGGTTGCTCCTCCAACACAATGGCTGTCTAGAAGTGACAGACGCGATCGGCCCGATCGTTGGTAGTGGCTTTTCTAGCCTGATCTATAGCGTCAAAAACCATTGGAAACCCTGGGTTCATGACCGCGTATCCCGACTGGGCTGGAACCTAGTCAAAAAATACTACCTCAAAAAACAACTGGGTTTCTCTGGATAGGGTTTCTCTGGATAGATGGTAAGGGAGGACTGGATCTCTGCATACTCTGCATAACTGAAGAATAGCGTCAGCAATCCAGGGGCCTTGACTAGACCTGTATAATTTTTTCTTAACCTATCTATCTGATACCACCATCAGAGGTTAAAGTAGAGGTTGAAGCAGAGGTTGAAAACACCAACGTTTCAGATTTAGTTTCCGCCTGTACGGGATTTGTGCCTAGGCATCACGTCCGATCGGCATCAAAACTGAACAGCAAAGACTTAACAAACTTACCTTTTGTGAGGAGTTCATGAAAAAGCAATCTTTACGCTGGCTGGCTGCAGCTGCTTTGTTCGCATCCCTGTCTGCCTGTGAAAGCACTACCCCCACCACCAGCACCACCGAATCCACGGGTGCTACAACTTCAGCACCGGCCACCACTAAAAGCCGCTTGGATACGGTTAAGGAACGGGGAACACTCATCTGTGGCGTTGAAGGGACTATCCCTGGCTTTAGCTTTGTTGATTCCTCTGGCCAATATTCTGGTTTAGATGTTGATGTTTGTAAGGCCGTTGCTGCGGCAGTTTTAGGGGATCCGACCAAAGTTGAATACCGTAACCTAGACTCTACCGAACGCTTTACCGCCCTCCGGGGAGGAGAGGTGGATATGCTCTCCCGGAATACGACTTGGACTTTGAGCCGAGATGCGACCGGCGGTAACGCCATGGAATTTGCCCCCACCACCTTTT
This sequence comes from Prochlorotrichaceae cyanobacterium CTOTU29312, assembly GCA_031971595.1. Taxonomy (GTDB): domain Bacteria; phylum Cyanobacteriota; class Cyanobacteriia; order Prochlorotrichales; family Prochlorotrichaceae; genus JBEAPM01. Next base: position 3,141 of record DALYGI010000128.1, on the reverse strand, counting down.
ATGATGCCCAGGGGATGATGGTGCGGGCCGATAGTGGCTTTACCAAGCTCGAAGACCTGGAAGGCAGCCGGATTTGCGTAGAAACCGGAACAACCACTGAATTAAACCTGACCTCTCGGATGACGGAACTGGGTGTGAAATACACCGAGGTTAAGTTCCAGGATGGTGCGGAAGCTAACGAAGCCTATCTGCAAGGAAGCTGTGATGGCTTTACCTCCGATAAATCTCAACTCTTTGCCCGTCGGACTCAGTACCCCACCCCAGAGGAGCATATTCTTTTAGATGTGAGTATGTCTAAGGAACCCCTCGGCCCCGTAACCATGAATAATGATTCGGCCTGGTTTGATACGGTTAAATGGGTTACCTACGGGTTAATCCAAGCGGAAGAGTTTGACATTACCCAGGCCAATGTCGGCGAAATTGCCCAGAGTACGGATAACAAGGACATTCGCAATTTCTTAGGGGTTGAAGGGGATTTAGGCACCCAACTGGGTTTGCCCAATGACTATATGCAAAAGGTGATTGCAGCAGTGGGTAACTACGGTGAAATCTACGATCGCAATATTGGTGATGGTATTCCCCGTGGTTTGAATAAACTCTGGAATGATGGTGGCTTGATGTATTCTCCTCCGGCTCGTTAACCCCCTCTAGCTCCCCCTTGGTCAGGGGGGAATAAGTTGGGAATAAATTGGGAATGAGTTGGATCAGTCCCCCTTGAACCCAAGAGTTGAGGGGGGCTTCAATACCTGTGTAAAGTGTAAAGTCAAATTTTTTATCTACTAACTATGATTGCTCAACCCCAAAAAACAACGCCCCTGTGGCGAGACGATCGTTTTTGGAGTGCTATCTCTCAAGTGATTGTGGTAGCGATCGTTTTGAGTTTGTATGGTGTTTTATTATATTCCTTTAACCAGAATCTTAATCGTACCGGCTTAAACTTTTCCTTTGGTTTTCTGGCCAACCCCGCAGGTTTTAGCATTGGGGAAACCCTCTTAAAGTATGAAACCAATGATCCGTACATATGGGGATTGGTCATCGGGGCAATCAATACCTTTCGGTTGGTTATCGTTGCCTTTTTCGTCACCACAGCGATCGGGGTTCTGGTGGGAATTTGTAGCTTTTCTCAGAATTTACTCCTCAGATTTCTGAGCCAGGTTTATGTGGAAATTATTCGCAATACCCCCCTCCTCTTGCAACTTCTCTTTTGGTATTTTGTTGTCTTTTTAAGTTTACCCAAACCCCGTGAACCCTCCGTTTTTGCCAATGCCATTTTTCTGAGCAAAGCAGGGGTGGTGATTCCCTGGCCCACCGTTAGCGATCGTCTCTGGTGGGGATTAGGGATCTTACTAATCAGCACGATCGCCGCTGTGATCACCTGGAAGTGGCGCTCCCATGCCATTGTCCGCCAAGGCCAAACCGGACAGTTACAACTCTTTTGCCTCCTAGCATTAGCCCTGCTCAGTATGGTGATCATCCTCTTTGGTTTCCATTGGGAAATTCCATCCCAAGCAGATACAAGTTTAGTATCGGGGGGCTTAAGCCTATCCATAGAATATTCCGCTGTTTTTGCAGGCTTAGTGGTCTATACCGCTGCCTTTATTGCAGAAATTGTGCGGGGGGGAATTCAATCCGTTTCTAAAGGACAATGGGAAGCCGCCCGATCCCTGGGGTTATCTGCGGGTCAGGTCATGCAGTTGGTAGTCTTTCCCCAAGCTCTCAGGGTCATTATTCCCCCCTTAAATAGTCAGTATATGAACCTGGCTAAAAACTCTAGTTTAGCCCTCGCCATTGGTTACCCAGACCTCTATTCCGTAGCCAGTACCACCCTCAATCAAACCGGTCGCCCCATGGAAGTCTTTCTGATTTTAATGGCTTTTTATCTAGGGTTAAACCTGATCATTACGATCGTCATGAACACCGTCAATCGTTTAGTGCAAATTCAAGAACGTTAACCGTAGACCCCGGAAAACGATCGCTATAAAATAGCACCTATTCCCCCATGGTCTTGCTCTATGCCTGAACAGCGGTTCAGTGTTTCCTTCTCCAGTGTGCTGGTTGTGCTCATTACCACAGCCCTGCTAGTCCTCCTCTGGCAAATCCGATTTTTAGTGGTCATTACCCTCACCGCCGTCGTGGTAGCCGCATCCATGGCCCCCATTGTGGACGTTTTAGAAGGACTCCGTCTTCCCCGCTGGCTAGCCACCCTCATGGCCTACATGGGTTTAATTGCCACCGTGGTAGGGCTAATCTTCATTATCGGCCCGGCAGTCTTACAACAAATTCAGCAACTAATCCGACAACTCCCCACCTTTGTGGATGTACTCCGGGCCGGGGTGGAATACTGGGCCTTGCGCCTGGGCAATACGCCACCGGAGCTCATTCGCAAATTTTTTGACCTCCAATCCGTAAGTCGCTGGGTCATTGGCTCTACCCAACAGGTAGTACTGCGTTCCTACGGCATCACGCGGGGCATTGTGGGGGGCGTGTTTAGCCTCATTTTAACCCTCCTCATTTCCGGCTACATGGTTGCAGACAGCCGTACCCTCTTGCAAAGTGTGGTGCGGCTCTTTCCCCAGCCCTGGGATGTGCGCCTAGCCGCCCAAGCCATGCCCATTGGCTACCGCATGGGGGGCTATATCCGGGGGCGTTTACTGGTCTCCTTTATCCTCGGTTTGGTCACCACCTTAGGACTGAGTTTTTTGGGCTTAGGAGAGTTTGCCATCGGTTTAGGGGCGATCGCCGGGGTCACCAATTTAATTCCCTTCGTGGGGCCAATTTTGGGATCCATTCCAGCCCTAGTGGTGGCCTTATCCCAAGGCGGTTGGTTAGTGCTGTGGGTACTCTTACTCTTCGTCATTATTCAAAACATTGAAACCTATGTATTAGATCCCCTCTTAGTGGGGTCAAGCGTTGGCGTTCATCCGCTGTACCAACTGTTAGCGGTGTTGGGTGGTGTTCAGGTGCTAGGGATTTTAGGTGCCTTAATTGTCCCCCCATGGTTTGCGGGGATTTCAGTCCTAGTGGAAAATCTTTATCTCAGACCCAAGTTACTGGCCGAGCGTCGCCAAGGTTTAGAAGTGAGTACCATTAATGCCTCACCATTGCCTTAGAATCCTGGCATAACTAACACTCTTGAATACT
>DALYGI010000127.1:0-10571 GCA_031971595.1 Prochlorotrichaceae cyanobacterium CTOTU29312 | reverse complement strand
TGTGCCTTTGTGGTTTAATCCTGAACTTTCCAGTTTATTTAATGCACGATCCTAAAGTCCTTAAAAGAAACTGGCCACGACTCCTGTGGTAGCGCCGATCCCTAGGCTGATGGCGGGGTGCCATTTGAGTTTGATTGTGCAGACTAAGGACAGGGCGAGTAAGGCTAGATTGAGTCCGATTCTGATGGGTTGATCCAGGGGGAAAATGGAAGGCGCTAGGTTAATGGCAGCGGCTAAGATCATCCCTACTACAGCGGGATTGACACCAGAGAGAAAGTGTTTAACGGGCTTCAGGTGGCGCACTTTGTCGTAGTACATGGACAATCCAAACATTAATACAATGGACGGTAAAAATAAGCCGATCGTAGCCCCCATGGCACCCAGTAAACCCGCTACTCGAAAGCCGACAAAGGTAGCGATAACGGCGATCGGCCCGGGGGTAAGTTGGCTAATGGCAACCCCATCAATAAATTCCTGTTGACTAAGCCAGTGTAGGTTATCAATTAGCAATTGCTTTAACACGGGAATGAGGACAAAACCACCCCCAAAAAAGACAAATCCTATCTTAAAAAAGGTGAGGACTAAGGTAACTAAACTAACGGCGGAAACCACACCGGACTGAACCACTGGCTCACTGACAATTGCCAATTGATGGGGCAAGGTTTGCATCGCTAGGGGAATAACGATCGCCGCTTGTTTCTGTTCGGCAGATTCCTCGAATTTATGCTCTTTATGGTGTAGGGTTTTGGTCAGGGGAGCTTTAGGCTTGAGTTTCAGTAACCACCCCACAATGCCCCCAATCCCTAAAATCAAGACTGGGTTAATGCGGGTTAAAGTCCCAATACAACCGCCGATGGCAATCCCCAAAGCGACAGAGGAACTAACCGCTTTTTGGGACATTGACCAGGCTGCGCTTAAAATAATGCCAATGACCACCGGAGCTAACCCCGATAGAACGCCCTGTAAGGAGGGGATTTGATTGAAGCTAAAATACAGCCAGGACAGGGCAATGACCGCAACTAAAGACGGTAGCAGAAAAACGATACTGCTTAACAATGCCCCTAGAAAACCGTGGAGGCGATAGCCAATAAATAGGGCCGTGTTGACGGGAAAAGATCCTAAAATTTGCCCTAAAGCCACCCCATGTAAAAACTCCTCGGTGTCTAAACATTTGCGCCGCTTAACAAACTCATCCTCCATGAGGGCAATCATCGCAATTCCCCCACCAAAACCGATCGATCCTAACTTGAGGAACAGCCCGATCGTTTCTGCAAACCCCGGAACCTTGCCTGTTTCCGATCCCTCGAAAACCTCGATCTTATCCATCATGAACCCGCTCCTGTTGGTAACAGTAAAACAAAAGAAACTCTAAGTATTTAGACTCAGTAGTGAGATTCAGTTTTAATTTATCTTTGTTAATATAACTATACAGCTATTAATACAAATCGGCAATCACTTGACAAAGCGATCGATCTCAGGAGTATGGTGAGGAGGGCTGTAGGCGGTTCTCGTCCCGTGGATAGCAGCCGTTAGGCTTGGGGCTAGATTGGGGCTGGCTCAGGGACTAGATTAGGGACTGGCTTACGGCTTATCGAACACTGCTGTTTCAGGAGATAGTGCGATTATGCGAAAACTTATGTTGGTATTTGCGGTCATCGGTTTGACGATCGTTCTGGCGGTTCCCTTTTTTGTCGCTCCGGTTTTAGTGGCTCCAGCCTTAGCAACTCCCGTTTTAGCCACGGTCGATCCGGTTCAACTGGGTAAAGCCGTAACCGAAATTGAGTTCCTGGATCAAATGCGGTCTGGTTTAGCCTCCGGCTTAGAAGACACCCCAGAAGAACCCACGATCGCTACCTTTATGGAAGTGTGCGCCCCCGTCGGTCAGCAAGCCGCAACGATCGCCCAGGAGAATGGCTGGCAAGTGCGCCAAGTGGCCCTCAAGTATCGTAACCCGGCCCACAAACCCCAGGATGCGGTGGAGGTGGAAGCCTTAGCCCAATTGGCCGAACACCCCAACCTCAAAGCTTTCTGGCAACAGGAAAACGACGGCGTACATTATTTTCGGCGTATTAATATTGAAGCGAGTTGTTTAGCCTGTCACGGGGCAAAAAACCAGAGACCTGCTTTTATTCAGGATAAATATCCCGAAGACCTGGCCTATGATTTCCAGGTTGGAGATCTGCGCGGACTCTACGAGGTGATTATCCCGGCCCTTCAATAATTAAGAATTAAGAATTAGGAATTGGGAATTGGGAATTGGGAATTGGGAATTAACGGTATGTGCAACTGCCAAGCTCCCAGGTTTCTGGGGACATAGCATCAAGAGATTGGGCTTCGTTGTACAAGAAACCGAGCATCTGAGGGCTTAAGGTAATCACTACTCCCATGCTTGGAGTATCCACAATTCAGGGTACTATGGGTTAGCGTTGTGCCCCGCCCACAGGTCAAGACAGGCAATCCTTATCCAAACCGGACGGGGGCAACCCAAACCCTTTAGGATAACGAGAGAAGACGGTTGTGGTGTTTAAACTGGGGATTTTAGGCTTAGGTACGGTGGGGGGTGGAGTGGCAAAGATTTTGGCCAGCCCGGAACAGCGCCACCCATTGGTTCAAGATCTCACGATTCACCGGGTAGGGGTGCGAGATCTTCACAAACCCAGGGCGGTTACCCTAAACCCTGACATTTTCACTACTGACCTGGAAGCGATCGTTCTGGATCCCGAAATTCCGATTGTGGTGGAGCTTTTGGGTGGGGTGGAACCGGCTCGCAGCTTAATCCTCAAGGCGATCGGCCAGGGGAAACATATTATTACGGCCAATAAGGCGGTTATTGCTCGCCATGGGGCAGAAATTTTTGAAGCAGCGACAGCGGCGGGGGTCTATGTGCTGTTGGAGGCGGCGGTAGGGGGGGGGATTCCCGTGATTGAACCCCTGAAACAGTCCCTCTGTGCCAATCGCATTCAAGGCCTGTTGGCGATCGTCAATGGCACGACAAACTACATTTTGACCCGGATGCAACGGGAGGGGGGCGACTTTGGCTCCATTCTGGCGGATGCCCAACGGTTAGGTTACGCAGAGGCGGATCCCACGGCGGATGTGGACGGTTTAGATGCGGCGGACAAGATCGCCATTCTCGCTTCCCTGGCCTTTGGGGGACGAATCGATCGTTCTAAGGTTTACACCGAAGGCATTCAGCAGGTGAGTGCGGCGGATATTAGCTACGCAGAAAGCCTAGGGTTTGTGATTAAACTTCTGGCCATTGCTCGTCGGCTTAACACCAGCACAGATCCCGATCCCCTCACCAACCCCGATCCCATTGATATTCGGGTGCATCCCACCCTAGTACCCCTGAGCCATCCCCTCAGCAACGTGAATGATGTGTTTAATGCCATTTTAATTGAAGGGGATCCGGTGGGTCAGGTCATGTTTTATGGGCCTGGGGCTGGCAGTGGCCCCACCGCTAGCGCTGTAGTGGCGGATATTCTCAATATTGCGGCCTTGCTGAGCATGGGACGTGGAGAACCCCTAGGAACAGATGGCCATCCCCGTTTGGATCCCCTCCTGGCCTGTAGTCATCACCACTACTGCCCCCTCTCCTCCATTGAAGACACCCATAACCGTTTCTATGCCCGTCTTTTAGCCAGCGATCGTCCTGGGGTAATTGGCCAGTTAGGGACTTGTTTTGGCGATCGGGGGGTAAGCCTAGAATCGATCGTGCAGTTGGAAAGCAGCGACGGTCAGGCGGTCATTGTGGTGGTCACCCATAATGTGCGGGAAGGGGATTTCCGGGGAGCGATTGCGGATCTGCAACATTTGGAAACGGTGAAAGAGGTTTCGAGTATTTTGCGCGTCCTGTAGTTGGTGGCAGTTTTGAGGTTTGAGTTTTAAGTTTTGAGTGTGAACTCTTCTCAGATCCCACCTTCGATCCTGATACGGATAAGTACAGTTTCCTGACTCGAGTTTCTTACTTCCGCAGCAACGATCGCTTTGATCGTCACAGGCTCGTTGTTTGACGAATTTTATGTCTGATCTGAGTTTTGAGTTTTTTCAGAACCCGGAAAAATTTTTCAACCCGGAAAGGTTTTTGCAGGGTAGCCAAACTAACATAGGGCATCTTTGAATTGAGAGGTGCTTATGTCTCGTCATCTAGAGAGGCTTTTGGCGATCGATCGCTTGCTGAGATCCTCGGAACGTCAAACGGCAGTCGGTATGGCGGAAGTCCTGGAGGTAAGTGAACGTACAATTCGTAATGACATTGCATTCTTGAGGGATCGTTACAGTGCCCCCATTGAGTTCAGCAAGTCCCGTGGTTTTTACTATACGGATCCCAACTGGCGTTTACCCAGCATTAACCTCAGTTATGGAGAGTTATTTGCTCTCACGTTAGGGGCGCAGATGCTCAGAAATTATGCGGGGTCTGTCTATGCTCAGGATTTACAGTCAGCGATCGCTCAGTTGGCGGAACGGTTGCCAGAGCGCACCTGGGTAGATTTGCAACAATTAGCCAGTGAAAATGTGCGATTCCGAGTGGGAGCGGAGTTAAACCTGGATCCAGAGATTTGGCATCAGCTAGAGCTTGCCTGTCAACGGAAACAGAGGGTTTTGATGACCTACTACACCGCTGGCCGGAATGCCCACTCCGAGCGCAAGCTGGATCCTTATATTCTCCATTTTTCCCGCAATAACCCCTATGTGACGGGCTACTGCCATCAGCGGCAGGAGGTGCGGTGGTTTGGGGTCGATCGGATTTGTTCGCTTCGGGTGTTGGATGAACCGTTTGAAATTGACCCGACCTTTAATGCGGAGGAACATTTTGAGTCCGTGTTTCAGCATGAGGTGGGGGGAGTGCCCACCCTGATCGTGATCTGGTTTGATGCGGCCACGTCGCCTTACATTCGAGAGCGGCGCTGGCATCCGACCCAGGAAATTGAGGAACACCCTGATGGTTCCCTAACGCTGCACTTTTTGGCGCGGGGGCTGAATGAGGTGAAGCGCTGGGTTTTGTTCTACGGGCAGGGAGCGATCGTCCAGGCTCCGCCGGAGTTGGTGGAGATGGTCAAGGCAGAGATTGATGAAATGACCAAACAGTATCAGCATTCTCAAGTTGTGAAATAAGGAGCCATGATTATGACCAGTAAGTTTTGGGCTAAAACGGGTTCTGGCCAGTTTCAAAATGGTCAGCCCCAGTATCATCCTGTGATTTGTCACTTGGCAGATACGGCAGCAGTGGCGATCGAAATTTTGAGCCATTATTTAAGTCCGATCGCTTTGGAGCGACTGTCTAATGGGTTGGGCTTATCTTCAGAATCAACCATTCGGTTCTGTGGATTTATGGCAGGTTCCCATGATCTGGGTAAGGTCAGTCCGGCTTTTCAGTTCCAAGTGAGTGAAGTGGGGAAGGCTTTAGTCGGTGAAACTCTGTATGACTGTTGGAATAACTTACCTGTGGACAAACGCAAAGAGAAAACACCTCATGGCACAGTCACAGCAGCAACCCTGCCAGAATTTTTAGTGGAGCTTGGCCTGGGCAGGCCACTTGCGAAAAAGCTGGCCATGATTGTGGGTGGTCACCACGGCTTTTTCCCCTCATATGACGATATTAAACGTTTAAAGAGTGAGTTAGCAGGAACTGAAGGGGTTTGGCTGAGATATAGCTCAGAAATTTTCCAGCAACTCAAGGAGTACGTGGGACTCACGGAAACCGATCTGCCTGACCAGTGTGATAATGCGGCGGCCATGCTACTAGCGGGTTTAACCACGGTTTCAGATTGGTTAGCCTCTAATCCTGATGAGGAGTCTGGGTTTCCTTACGCCAATGACATTTCCTTTGATGAGTACCAAACAAATTTACCGGAAAAAGCTAAACGCGCTCTGGTTAAACAGGGCTGGACTCGGCATCCAGAGAGTAACCCCCTAACCTTTAGCGAACTGTTTACGTTTATTGATCAGCCACGGGATTTACAAAAGGCTGCGATCGACCTAGCGGAAAATCAGGATCTTCCCCTCCGATCGCCTTGTTTGGTCATGATTGAGGCTTCGATGGGGGAAGGGAAAACGGAAGCGGCATTATATCTGGCGGACTACTTCCAACACCAAGCTTCTGCCGGGGGATTTTATATCGGTTTACCCACTCAGGCAACCAGTAACGCCATGTTTCAACGGGTGCAGGACTTTCTGCGTAAACGGTATCCGCAGGAGATGATCAACTTAACCCTAAGCCATTCCGCCGCTGCCCTCAAGGAAGAATATCAACAAACCATCTGTCGGCTTGAAGAGGTGTATGACAGCGAGGGGAGAGTGATGGCCAGTGAATGGCATACTGCCCGAAAACGATCGCTTTTGAGTCCTTACGGCGTAGGCACTCTAGATCAGGCCTTGATGGGGGTGGTGCGATCTCGTCACCAGTTTGTGCGTTTGTTTGGCTTGGCAGGGCGCACCGTAATCCTCGATGAAATTCATGCTTACGATCTCTATACTGGAACCCTGCTAGAGCGATTTTTAGAATGGTTGGCGTTGCTGGGATCTCCTGTCATTGCCCTATCCGCTACCTTGCCCAAGAGTACCCGTGAGGGCTTACTCAGAGCCTATGGGCAGGGCAGTGGTGAAGTTACCCCTGAATTACCGCCAACTCCCTACCCTCGCATTACCGCTTTATCCAACCGTGTTTTGATAGCACGATCGTTCCCTGCTTCTCCCCACGTTTGCCGATCGTTACAGCTTCGCTGGGTGTCCGATCGGGAGTGGGTTCAAACCCTTCCAGGACTGTTACAAGCGGGGGGCTGTGTGGCGGTGATTTGTTCTACCGTGGCACGGGCACAGGAGGTTTATGATTGGCTAAAACCCCACTTTATCCCTGATCAAGAGTTGGGATTATTTCATGGGCGTTTTCTATTTACAGACCGAGAGCGGATTGAAGAAATCTGTCTCGCAAAGTTTGGTAAGGATGGCGATCGTCCCCATCGATATGTTCTTGTGGCTACCCAGGTGATTGAGCAGAGCTTAGATGTGGACTTTGACCTGATGATTAGTGATCTAGCTCCGGTGGACTTATTACTCCAGCGATCGGGTCGGTTACATCGACATACCCGTAAGCATCGCCCAGAGTCGCTTAAATCCCCTACGCTCTGGATTGTGAATCCCCAGGTAGATCAAGGGGCAAAGGCAGATTTTAAGGAAAGTGGCTATGTTTACGATCGTCACATTTTGCTACGGAGTTGGTTAACCCTGCGCGATCGTTCCAGCATTCAACTGCCGGAAGAAATGGATGATCTCATTGAATCGGTCTATGCCTTAGATGCTCCTATCCCTGAGACCCTAGAGCCTGGACACCAAGAGGATTGGCAGACATCCCTAGCGGATTATCAAGCGGACAAGGAAGAGTCTCATCGTGCTAAAGCGAATCAGGTGAAATTGCCACCGGCCAGAGGAGAGAACAAGCCAGACCAATTTACCCGCATGGGAGAGGAAGACGATGAAAGTACGATCGCTGCGGTGACTCGTTTAGGGGAACCCTCCATCACTACTATCTTTCTACAACGCACTGATCAAGGGCTGTGTTTCCCCACGGGCGATCGTGAACCCCGTGAACCCATTAATCTAAGTGCTACACCTGACTTGCCTGCCATTCGTAAGCTGTTAGCCCACAGTACCCGCATTTCTAAACCTGAAATTGTCAAAATACTGGACGCTCAGCCAAACCCACCTCAATGGACATCAGCACTATTGCGAAACTGTCGCTATTTAGAACTGGATGCCAGCGGTGGGGTAGATGTGGGGCAGTGGCGAGTGATTTTGGATCCCCTCAAGGGGGTGGTTTTTGAGAAAAATGATTATCGTTAAGGACTTGATATGATGTCTTTTAATTTAACCGAACAAACCTGGATCCCTGTGGTATCCAAAGATTTTCAACTTAAAGAAGTGTCCCTGATAGAACTCTTTGAAACCTGGAGTGCCTACAAAGAGATTCGTGGGGATAACCCACCCACCACTCTGGCAATCTATCGTTTACTCCTAGCCATTTTGCACCGGGCTTATGACGGGCCAAGGAATGAGGAACACTGGGAAGAAATTGATCAGGACAATGGGGAGAAGGCGATCGTTTATCTCCAAAATCATGCAGACTGCTTCGATCTGCTTGATCCAAAACGCCCTTTTATGCAGGATATAACCTTAACTCAGGATGCAGCGGCGGAAATTTATCAAGCTCATGTTTTACATGGCAATAATACCAGTACGGTTTTCTGTCATGAACACCAGTGGAGTGGGGCCTCACTTTCAATGGCTGAAGCGGCACGATTGGTGTTGCGTTTGCATTGGTTTGATGTGGGGGGACGTAAAACTGGAACATCTGTTTCTGCTGGGGTTATTCCAACGATGGATGCAGCTAATGTTTTGGTTAGGGGTAAAACCCTGAAGGAAACCCTAATGCTCAACTTGATGCAGTACAGCCCTAAGCAGGAAATTCCTAGTGTTGTGAAGGGTGAAGATTTGCCCTCTTGGGAACGAGAGCCTATGACTGCAACGGAACGAATCCCAAATGGCTATATTGACTACCTCACCTTTCAGTGGCGGCGGGTACGGTTATTTTGTGAGGATAATCGAGCAGTGAATGTCGCTTTTCATGGGGGCGATCGTATTCCCAAAGGGGGTGATGCTAGTCAATGGGAATGTGGTGTTGCCTACAATAAAAGTAAAAAAGGTCTGTTCACCGTTCGCTTAAACCTGAGTCGATCGCTCTGGCGGGATTCTGCTGCATTTCTGCAATCTTCAGATGAAGGCAAACGTCCTAGAATTTTGGAATGGGTGGCGGAGTTACAGGGGGAAGATTTGGCGGATAAACGCTTAAATCTCCAAGTGATTGGTCTATCGGTAGACAATGCGAAACCCTTGGGTTGGAGTAGCGAGGAATTTTCGGCTCCGATGATTTATCTCAAGCAAAAGAAACTGTGGGAAGCCCTAGACACTGCCATTAAAGCAGCGAATAATTATCAAAATGTTTTCCGCTCTTTCAAAGGAAGCCCTTATGCAGTCCTTGCTGAAGTCTTGAAATATGGAGATGCGGGAAAATTAGCGAAAACCCTAGATGGAGAATCTCGCTATTGGGCTACCCTCGATCGTGCTTTTCCTGAACTTTTATTCGACCTACCAGATGACCATCAAACGGGAGCGGATGGTATTCAGGTCTATGGCAATCAGCGGCTAAAGGAGTGGACTAATACCATTCAAAAAGCAGCAACAGAGGCTTTTACTGAGTCCATTGCTTCGATTCGGAATTATGAAGCACGGGCGGCATCTTTACGATCGCTGAGTTATCATCTTGCTGTTCTTCGGGGTGATATAGACCCAAAAGCAAAGCGGCAAGCAAAGACAAGTAAAGTGGCCTAAATCTAGGCTGACTGAATTGTTCCCTAATTCATTTTTTTCTTTAGCTCATTTACTTGGAGAATCGTCATGACAACTGCGATCGAACACGCAGCGAAGGTTCTGGAAAAGATTAAGACTGCTATCCAGAATGACAGTGGAGCCAAAGCGGATCTGAAACGGGCACTTACGGGCGAACCCCGCCACCAGCGGGCAGCCTATCCCATTGTTCTCCGTTTTTTAAGTCAGGAAGAAGTTGAGTACAACCTTGATCAGTGGCTCTGGGTAACGGGTTTTCTGGCCTACTATGACCAGAATTTAAACGTGGATCATAAAACTAACTTTGGAGATAGTGCCCGACGGCTTAAGGGGGATAACAGTGACAACAGTTCCGGTGGGCCAGATCGCCGCTTTCGGGCCTTGTTGGAAACTTCGATGGAGGACTTACGATCGCCCTTAACCTCTATGGTGCGGTTGATGAAATCCAAAAAGGTAAACATTAACTATCCCCAGCTAATTGTTGATCTTAAATATTGGAGTCATCCCGACCAGTTTATTCAGGATCAATGGGCACGATCGTTCTGGCCGCCACGGTTCAATTCGTCACAGGAGGAAGAATCAGTTTAATTTTGACCTACCCATTGACCAATTTAGCCTTATTTACCTGAAGGGATACACCATGTATCAATTACCCATCGTCATTGAAAAAGACGAATTTGGCTATTATGCCTACTGTCCTTCTTTGGAGGGATGTCAAACTCAAGGCGACTCGATGGATGAAGTAAAAGCCAATATAAAAGAAGCAATTACTTTATACCTATCGACCTTATCTAATGCCGAGATCGAATCGGACTGATAACGTCTAAAGTCCCTACAAACTTATCAACCCCTTTGTTATTGAGAGGAACAAACCATGCAATTTGAAATTCACGTTCTCCAAAGCTTCCCCCCGGCTAACCTGAACCGAGATGAAAATGGGATGCCGAAGTCTACGGTTTTTGGGGGGTATCCCCGTGCCCGAATTTCTAGCCAATGTCAAAAACGGGCGGTTCGATTGTATTATCAGGAATATTCTGATCTGGACAAAACTAATTTTGCCAGTCGTTCTCGCTCTTGGTTGGATGAACTCAAGCCACTGCTGACAGCGGCGAAGCTTGCTGAAGATCAGGCGGAACAAGCGGCGAAATCAGCCTTAAACTCCCTGGGAGCGG
>DALYGI010000126.1:8030-10584 GCA_031971595.1 Prochlorotrichaceae cyanobacterium CTOTU29312 | reverse complement strand
GATAAATAATCGCTTGCTCATCCAGAAAATTTGTGCTTCGTTGTTGAAGTTGGAACTCTTGCAAACCAATTTCTAGCATCTGGGGGAGTTGGGCTTGAAATTGCTGAAGCTGCTGTGCTAAGTCGTCGGAGATGTCGATCGTAATTTGTGCCAAATTGAAAGCCTTAGTTAAAGCGCGATCGGATAACTATAAGCATAAGCGATCGTTTTTGGGTCTGTCTTTTAATCTCCTGATCCCACTATGCCCCGCTTGAATGTCCCGATCCTGACAAGTCCTGACGTTTCAGCACGTCCTGCTGCGCCGCTTCCTGGTAGGGAATCCTCAAAACGATCGCTCCTGAGATGCCCATGGCCAGATTTGCGGGAGTGCATAATACTGATCTTCTCTCAGTCCTGCAAGAAGTTGTGACAACAAATCAGCAAATTTAAATAAAAACTTAAGACTAAACCAAAGACTTTCTAAAACTCCCTTCGGTTTTGGTAAACCGGCCCTAGAGTATACAGCAACATGCCACGGCAGAGGATGGCTCTTCCTGGGGGGTAGCCTATTTAGGGTTATTCCAAGTGTTTTTTCAAGATTTTTTAAGTTTTTAAAAAAAGCCTATGACTGAGTTTCTCTTTCCTGAACCTACTGGGGGAACGACCCAGAGCCTGTCCCGATCGTGGCTGGCTTCTTTTCAAAGCAGGGATGATGACTCTACCGCCCCGCGTCAAATCCAAAGCTTAGCGCAGCACCTAGCTCTGGCTACCTTTATCCTGATGGGTATTGGCAGTGCTACCCGTGTGATGAATGCTGGGTTAGCATGTCCAGATTGGCCCCTCTGCTATGGCCAGTTGATTCCCACTGATCAAATGAATTTACAGGTGTTTTTAGAATGGTTTCACCGTCTTGATGCTTCCGTGGTGGGGTTCGGAACGATCGCTCTGGCGGGACTGAGTTGGTGGAAGCGCCCTAGTTTGCCCCGGTGGACTCCCTGGCTGTGTAGTTTGGCTCTGTTCTTGGTCGTGTTTCAGGGAATTTTGGGGGGATTAACGGTTACCCAATTGCTGCGGTTTGATATTGTGACCGCCCACTTGGGCACGGCGCTGCTGTTTTTCTGCACGTTGTTAAGTATTACGGTTCTGCTCCGTCCCTACGATGCCCTGGGAACGGCCCAAGCCCTCAAACCCCTAAGTGTTCTGGCGGTTTTACTGGTCTATGGACAAAGTTTACTGGGGGGAGTGGTAGCTTCTCGCTGGGCACTGCATCAGTGTTTGGGGGGCGAAGCACTCTGTCAGGTGATGAATAGCCATATCCTGGGGGTCTTCCCCGCAACGATCGCCAGTGTGGCTTTAGTGATTTGGGCAAAACGTACTCCCTGCCTGTCTCCAATGCTGCGGCGGCTCAGTGTGGGCATTGTGTTGATTTTACTGAGTCAAATTGTACTGGGCATCCTGGCCTACAAACTGCATCTGCAAATTGAACCCCTAACCGTTGCTCACCAATCCGTTGGGGCCATGCTTTTGGGCATTTTAGTCACCTTTACCCTAGTGGTCTGGCGCGATTCCGCACCCCTGAAGGCAGTTTAAAGCCATCTCTCCAAGCCATCCCTCTACGGTGTGAAGTGTCCCTTCAGTCCCGGTGTATCAGTATCTATTGAGTCCCAACTTCTTTCAAAGACTATCCAACTATGCAACCAACCGTTCTTGTTCATCATCACAACTTCTGGCAAGTCCTACAAAGCTATTACCAACTTACTAAACCCCGTATCATTATCCTCTTGCTGATCACCACAGCGGCAGGGATGCTGGTAGCGGCTCAGGGGCGTGTAGATCCTGGACTCCTATTAGTCACCCTCGTTGCCGGGGCTCTCGCCTCCGGGTCAGCCAATGCCATTAACTGCCTCTACGATCGAGACATTGACTACATCATGGAGCGTACCCGCTGGCGGCCCATTCCATCCGGTCGCATTCAGCCCAGGGATGCCCTCATTTTTGCGGTAGCCCTAGCCATCACCTCCTTTACCCTCCTCACCACCTTTGCCAACCTCTTAGCCGCCAGTCTAGCCATGGCTGGCATCGTCTTTTACGTGTTGGTATACACCCACTGGCTCAAGCGTCACAGCACTCAAAACATCGTCATTGGCGGTGCTGCGGGAGCCATTCCGCCCTTAGTAGGCTGGGCCGCCGTCAACGGAGACCTAACCTGGGCTCCTTGGGTCATGTTTACCATTATTTTTCTCTGGACTCCCCCCCACTTCTGGGCTCTAGCCTTAATGATTCGGGACGACTACGCCGCAGTTAACGTACCCATGTTACCCGTCATTGAAGGAGACGAAGAAACCGCATGGCAAATTTGGGTGTATTCTTTGATCTTGATTCCCTTCACGATCGTTTTGACCTATCCTTTGCATGTTAACGGCATATTTTACACCGCCGTCGCATTAGGATTAGGGGCAATTTTTCTGCAAAAAGCCTGGAAACTCCTCCAAACCCCCAGCGATCGTCAAGTAGCCCGGAGTTTATTTAAATTCTCCATTTTCTATCTGATGTTGTTGTGTGCAGGAATGGTAGT
>DALYGI010000126.1:0-7930 GCA_031971595.1 Prochlorotrichaceae cyanobacterium CTOTU29312 | reverse complement strand
AGTGGACAGTGGACAGTAAGCCAGCCCCTCCAAAACATTCCCCATTCCCTACTCCCCTACTCCCCTACTCCCCCCATTCCCTATTCCCCATTCCCTACTCCCCAAATGTCCTCCTGGCTCAACATCCTCAAATCCTGTCCCATCATTGCGATCGTCCGATCGTCGCGGCGGGATTGGGGCTATCAGATGGCGGCAACGGCGATCGAGGCGGGGTTATCTTATATTGAAATTGGTTGGGGGGAGGAAGGGGTGACGCTGGAGTTAATTCAACGGTTGAATCGGGAGTTTCCCCGCTGCTCCATTGGGGTGGGGACGATTTTTAATCAACAACAACTCACCGCAGCGATCGAGGTGGGCTGTCAGTTTGCGTTTAGTCCGGTGCTGGATCTGGGGGTTTTGCGGTTGGCTCAGGCGGTGGGGCTGCCCTTTGTGCCCGGTGCTTTAACCCCTACGGAGGTCTGGACGGCGCGGCAGGCTGGGGCGATCGCGGTGAAGGTGTTTCCCATTAAAAGTATGGGGGGAAGTCCCTATCTGCGCTGTTTGCGGGAGGCGCTGGGAGCAGACATTCCTTTAATTCCCACGGGGGGAGTCACTCCAGAGCAAACGGGGGAACTGTTGAGGGCTGGTGCAACGGCGGTGGGGCTATCCGGGGGGCTGTTTCCTAGACTGAGTGAGGGTGAGCCGGATCTGAGGGAAACCCGTCGCATTGCTAGTCAGTTAGTAAAAATGTTCCGCTATTGATGCACAACCAATATTGATGCACGACCATGAACCCATCCCCTTGGGATTATCAGATTGGGGGTAGTTTGCCGGAAACGGCCCCTACTTATATTATTCGTCAAGCGGATCAGGCGTTATATCGATCGCTTTTGGCGGGGGAATTTTGCTCAGTCTTGAATGCCCGACAGATGGGGAAATCTAGTTTGGTGGTACAAACCATTAAACGGTTGCGGGGGGATGGGATTACCTGTATTACGTTGGATTTGTCGGATTTGGGGAGTCAGCAGATTTCCCTGGAGCAATGGTATGGGGGAGTCGCGTTTAAAATTTTAAGTGGATTGCAGTTATTTAATATTCAGGATTTTGTTGCCTGGTGGCAAACCCATCAAACCCTATCTCCGGTGCAACGGTTGGGGGAATTATGGAATCAGGTGATTTTCCCTCAGGTTGGGGGAAAAATTGTTGTTTTTGTGGATGAAATTGATAGTGTTCTAAGTTTTCAAGAACCATTAGATGATTTTTTTAGTTGGATTCGTTCTTGCTATAATCAACGGGCTTTGAATCCTAATTATCGACGTTTAAGTTTTACCCTATTGGGGGTGGCAACGCCCGCCGATTTAATTCAAGATCCCCAGCGAACCCCCTTTAATATTGGCACAGCGATCGATCTGCAACCTTTTACAAAAGAGGAAATTGCCCCCTTATCTCAGGGATTTCAGCTTAGGGATCCCAAGCTTTGTCAAGCGTTATTAGGGGAGATTTTAGATTGGACAGGGGGACAGCCCTTTCTAACACAAAAGTTATGCGCGATCGTTAGTGGAGCTTTACAACGTAATCAGGGCGAAAATCTAGAAATAGAACAGGTTAAACCTTGGGTCAAAACGATCGTTGAGCATGAGATTTTAACCGCGTGGGAAACTCAGGATGAACCCATTCATTTACGAACCATTCGCAACCGACTATTGCGCTCCGCGACCCAAGGGACTCAACTGTTAGACCTCTACGATCGAGTTTTGTCCCAGGGAACTTTGCCCTTAGAAAATAGTCCCGAACAGAGCCAACTGAGGCTATCGGGTATTGTCCGGTGTTTCAATGGCCATTTACAGGTTTATAACCCCATTTATGCCCATATTTTTAGTCGAGATTGGTTGAGTACCGTCATTCAAAATCTGCGCCCCTACGGGGAAAATCTTCAGGCTTGGCTGGACAGTGATCAAACAGATGACTCCCGACTGTTGCGCGGTCAAGCCCTGGTCAACGCTTTAGCGTGGGCAGTGAATAAACAACTGAGTTCGACGGACTACGAGTTTCTGGCCGCTAGTCGAGACTTAGCCCTACAGGCGGCTCAGGAGCGGGAAGTGGCAGGCCAGCAAGAAATTGAACGCTTACACCGGGAAAAAGAGTTACTCGAACAGTTAGCCCAAGCCCAGGAACAACGTCGCCTAGCGGAACTGGAACTGCGACGACAACAGTGGCAGCGTCGGGTCTCCATCACAGGGTCGATCGCTTCGATGTTGGCCTTCCTGTGTGGGGTAATTTGGATGCAGATCAATACCCAAAGATTGACCCTACGCCTCAACCGCCAAGTGCAGTTAGGGGAGGCCATGCTCACCGCCGGAAAGCCGGACATTGCCCTATTTTACGGATTAGAAGCGGCTCGGTTGAACCGGGGGGCGGTGGGGATAGAGCCTAAGGTACAACTGCGCCTCTGGCTACTCCTAGAGCGATCGCAACAACAACTGATGGATTCCTCGACACTGCCCTTCACCGCAACAAACCCCATCAGTGCCCCCTCTAATTTGCCACCGGATTTGCCACCTAACACTCAAATTCGCATCACGCCCCAAGGCGCAGTGGAGCAGTGGGTGGGGGACAAACGCCAACGATCGATCGTCGTTTCCTATCCCCTTTTCGATCAAGATTTGACT
Source organism: Prochlorotrichaceae cyanobacterium CTOTU29312 (assembly GCA_031971595.1). Lineage (GTDB taxonomy): Bacteria > Cyanobacteriota > Cyanobacteriia > Prochlorotrichales > Prochlorotrichaceae > JBEAPM01. The sequence goes on along the minus strand of DALYGI010000126.1, from coordinate 5,282 downwards.
AACTTTACTGATGTTACCTCCTGGACGATCGTTCCCAGTCCCACTGGTAAGCAATTTGCCCTCCAAAGCCCGGAGAACCCCACAATGGTGGAAATCTGGCATTTCCAAGAGGGACTACAGGGATATTTAACTCACCTCCAATCCGTGAGAGCCTTGGCCTGGAGTGAGGATGGCAAGTTAGTGGCAACCCTCAGTGGTTCTAGTTCGGGGTCAGATACGGGATCTGTTGCGGGTTCAGCTACTGGATCACCTACTACCGCGCCGTTGCAACTCACCCTCTGGTATCAAGACTTTAGCCCAGTGGCTCAGTTGCCTGTTCCAAGGGCAGTGTCAGTTCCTACCAACAGCGAGACTGAACAGGGACAGTTAGTTTTTACACCCCAACCCCTGGATCATAACCAGATTTTAAACACCAGCATTTTCAATTTTCAACTGGAGTATCGCACTCCTGAAACCACTACGCCCCTCCTCAGTATTGACCCCGCTACAATCCTCAAAAATTCCTGTATCGCTTTTAAACAGATTCCCCCTACCGCTGCACATTTCCCCGGCGCAACGCCCCCCGATCTAAAGCCCCCCATTCCCCAGCAAGTCCAACACCTTCAGCGCTTCTGTAACCAATTAAATAAGACCTATTTTCCTAACAGGTTAAAGAGATTAAAGAGGTCAAAAAGTCACTAAGTTTCTAAGTTTCTAAGTTTCTAAAATTCAGGCACTAATTCAGGTATTAAGGGCGCTAACTCAGGTACTAACTCAGGTACTAACTTAGGGGCTGACTTAGGTACTAATTCCAGATGGTAGTGATACAACGCAACGGGCTGATTAATCGCCTCAAAATACTGAGGATCTTGGGGGGACAGATAAATAGCCGTAAATTGCTCGGCGTGAATCCGTTGCTGTGCTGTGTCCCACTGATAGGCCGTGGTGGTTTCCACTCGATTGAGATAGACCTGGGGACGACTACGGAAAAACTGTTGGCTAATCTCCGTGGCAATAAATTGAAAGCGATCGTTTTCTGGGATTTCCGTAGCCCGATCGGTGACCTGTGAAACTAACTGTAAATTGCCCTGATTTTGCCAAAGAGTGGTTATCTGCACATTGGGATTTTGAGGATTAACACGGACAGCTTTGACCCGTGCCGTATCTCCCGTTTGTGCTAAGTAAGCCCGCGTAATATGCAGACCATTAAAAGCTCGATCGGCCACAATTTCCCCCGAAGTTTCAAACTGTGGGGGAATCCCGCCTTGCCAAGCCTTTCGCCAACTGTTGAAGCCCCCTCTTCTGGATCTTCCACGGTTCCCCCTCGCCGTATTTTGAGAGAGGATAGAATGGGGTAAAAATCGAACGGGAAAGAATAAAGTTTGGTGTAAATACTGACGATTTCCCTCAAAACCTGGAGTTACAATAGCAGGCGCAAGGGGAGCTTCTAACTCCACCAAAGTACTCTCCACCTGCCAAGTTCCCGCAAACCAATCGGGATAAATTAAATCCCCCCGGGCCGGTTGGGTGACGGGCAAATCCGACCAATAGGGAAACCCCTGAACCCGCTCCTGGAGCGTACCCGCCCACAGGGGACAGCCCCAACCCAGTGCAATCCACATCAACAATCCGAGACATCCCAGACTCAAAAGATGCCGAGACCTGCCGTTGTGTCTTAAAATGCCTATCCAGTGTGTTGTCCAAGCCATGAATTCCAACAAAATCTCCCGAGTGATTACCTACAACGATCGCTCTATGGTCACTGTAGAAGAATTAAACCAGTTATGGGTACGTTCTGGGCAACTTCCTCGCCCCCCAGAGAAATTAACGATCGCCCTAAATACGTCCCTGCTCTGCATTTCCGCCCGTTTATTGCGGGAAAGAACCTTAGTGGGCTTTGCGCGGTTAGAGGGGGATGGAGTGTTTCAGGCAACCGTGTGGGATTGCGTGGTGGATCCCACCTTACCCCAACCGGAGGCGATCAAGCGTCTCGTTTTGGAGCGGATGAAGCGAGAAGTGAGACAACGCTATGCTAAATGTTGCATTTCCATTTTTTCTACACCGGAAGATTATGGGTTATTAAGTTTGCTGGGATTTCAGGAAGACAACAAGGGAATTCGAGGGATGCAGCTTAGAAGTTATTAACCTGGAATTTCACCACAAAGATACAAAAACCTCGAAGAAATTCCTCTGTGTTCTCTTTGCCTCTGTGGTTTAATTCTGAACTTTCCGGTTTATTTAATTCACGATCCTAAGAAGTGACTAATCTTTGATTAAACTAACATCGATCGTTTCCGTGATCACATCCTTCTTCGTCACCACCTGAGCTTCCAATTCAGGAATGTCATCTTCGTCTTCCTCGTCTTCCTCTTCTACAAAAACTTCAGGAACGATCGTTTTTAGATCTGGAATTTTCTCCCCCACGTCCGCATTTAGGTCAGCGTTAAAGTTAAAATTTCCTGCCAACTCTTCCGGGGTTGCCGCACGAAAACTTAACCCTTCTCCCTCTGGGGTTTGTTGACAGTCCACAACGATCGTTTCCCCTTCCGTAAAGGTATTTTCTAAGAGCTTTGTAGCTAGGGGATTTTCCAATTCTCGCTGAAGGGCACGGCGCAGGGGACGGGCACCATATACCGGATCGTAGCCCACATCGGCAATGTAAGTTTGAGCGGCGGGGGTGAGGACGAGGGATAGTTTTTGTTCGGACAAAAGCCCCTGAAGTTTACGAAGTTGGATCGTAACAATGTGCGCCAATTCCGATCGGCTGAGGGGATGGAAGAGAATTAAATCATCCACGCGGTTGAGAAATTCCGGTCTAAAATGTTTGCGGAGGGCTTGTAGGACTCTGGTTTGCATTTCGTTGTAGCGGCTATTGTCTCCGGCAATATCGAGAATGTGCTCACTGCCAATGTTACTGGTCATGACAATCACCGTATTGCAAAAGTCCACTAAGCGCCCCTGGGAGTCCGTAATGCGCCCATCGTCTAGGACTTGGAGCAGGATATTAAAGACATCGGGGTGGGCTTTTTCCACTTCATCTAATAGCACTACAGAATAAGGCTTGCGGCGAATTGCTTCCGATAACTGCCCCCCCTCCTCGTAGCCCACATAGCCCGGCGGCGCTCCCACCAGGCGGGAAACTGCGTGTTTTTCCATGTACTCCGACATATCAATGCGAACGAGGGACTCCTCACTGTCAAACAGTGCTTGGGCTAAAGCCCTGGCCAGTTCGGTTTTCCCGACCCCTGTGGGCCCCATGAACAGGAAAGAACCAATGGGACGACCGGGATCTTTCATGCCGGCCCGGGCGCGACGAATGGCAGCCGCAACGGCGGTCACCGCCTCATCTTGCCCAATGACTCGCTGGTGCAGGTAAGACTCCAGTTGCAGCAACTTCTGCCGCTCCGACTCCAGGAGGCGGTTAACGGGAATGCCAGTCCAACGGGCCACAATTTCCGCAATATCCCCTTCCGTCACCTCTTCCCGCAGCAGGTTCGTGCCCTGGTGTTGCATCTCTAGGAGTTGGGCTTCCTTGGCTTCCCGTTCCTGTTGCAGGGTTTCCAACTCCCCATACTTCAGTTGAGCCGCTTTGTTGAGGTCATAATCCCGCTCTGCTTGTTCAATTTGTAAACGCAGTTGATCTTCCGCTTCTTTGCTGTGGTTAATCGACTCCAGTAACTCCTTTTCCACGCGCCACTGTTCCCCTAGGGTGGCGGTTTTTTCCTTCAGTTCTACAATTTCCTGCTCAATACGATCGAGCTTTTCCTGAGATATATTAGCCGTGCCGATCGTGCTGATCAATGCGGTTTCCCCCGCCAGGGATAACTTCTCCATTTCTAACTGCATCAAACGCCGCTCTGCCACTTCTAAATCCGTGGGTTTAGAGGTAATTTCCATTTTCAAACTAGCGGCCGCTTCATCCACCAAATCGATCGCTTTGTCCGGTAAAAAACGATCGCTAATGTACCGATTAGACAGGGTTGCCGCCGCCACTAAAGCAGAGTCCGTGATTTTGACCCCGTGGTGAACCTCATAGCGCTCCTTTAAGCCCCGCAAAATCGAAATCGTATCTTCCACCGAGGGCTGATCCACCACCACCTGTTGAAACCGACGCTCTAGGGCCGGATCCTTTTCAATAGTTCTTCTGTACTCATCCAAAGTTGTCGCTCCGATACAGCGCAACTCCCCCCGCGCCAAGAGGGGCTTGAGTAGATTCCCCGCATCCATAGACGTTTGCTGCCCGCCTCCGGCTCCCACAACGGTGTGCAATTCATCAATGAACAACACCACTTGGCCGTTAGAGTCCAACACCTCCCGCAGCACCGATCGCAATCGATTTTCAAATTCCCCCCGGTACTTTGCCCCCGCAATGAGAGAGCCCATATCCAAGCCAATCAAGCGCCGCTTTTTCAAGGACTCCGGCACATCCCCATTTAAAATTCGCTGGGCTAACCCCTCCGCAATAGCAGTTTTGCCCACTCCCGGCTCCCCAATTAACACCGGATTATTTTTCGTGCGTCGGGATAGAACCTGAATCACCCGGCGGATTTCCTCATCCCGCCCAATCACCGGATCCAGCTTGCCCGCCTCCGCCAACTCCGTCAAATCCCGGCCGTATTTTTCCAACGAGGCCTGTTCTTCCTTGAGGCGACCTTCCCCCCGATCCTCCGTAGACCGGGGTTGGGGCTGACTACGAACGGTTTTAACCGCCTGCTCCAGGGTTTTGGCATCCAGATTCAGACCCTTGCAGACCCGCCGCCCCAAGCGATCGTCCTCCACAAAGCCCATCAACAAATGCTCCACCCCAATCACCGAATCCTGCCAAATCTGCCGCGCCTTTTCCGCCCGATCCAGCAGTTCATCTAAACCGCGCCCCAAATACAATTGCTCCCCCCGCGACACCTGAATCTGTCGTCGAGCAAAATCCTCCACAGGCGATCGGAAATTCGCGTCCTCAATGCTGAGGGCTTGTAACCAACCCTGAAGGGGGGCCGCTTCACCTTCCAGGGTTCCCTGCTCCAAGAGAGCCAGCATAACGTGCTCCACCTCTAGCTGCTGCTGACGATAACGGCGGGCCACATCCTGAGAAACCACAATGGCATCCCAAGCGCTATCGGTAAACTTGCGGGGGTCAGTAGGTTGCATAGGGCTAGGGGACAGGAGACAAGAATAGGATACAAAAGTTTACATATTCTACAGGAGTACGGGGGACGCGGAACTTTAACCTCGTGATCGCTCTTCCCAAGTTGCGACCAAAAATGCTGCCATTGAACCTGCCAAATTGACGGCAAGTGCAGCGTGTC
>DALYGI010000125.1:8659-10601 GCA_031971595.1 Prochlorotrichaceae cyanobacterium CTOTU29312 | reverse complement strand
CTCCCAGAACCCGAAGATCCTGAGAGCTTTGACCATGAGCAGGAGCATAACACAGGGGTATAACAAGCGATCGTGTTCTTACTGTTGAACCTGTTGAACAGAACACTAAGAACAAACTGATCTAACTACTCCACACCTTTTGCACCGCGATGCTGTACGAAAGTTAAAAGGAGATAGATACCTAAAAGGTAGCCCCCCGCCAAAACAGGAATTAATAAGGGATTCGAGCCGTACATCATAGCTATCACCACCAATCGCGCCAGAGAGGAACAAACAACTAACCCAAAACAAGCCACCCGCCACAACGATAGACCCCAAGAAACAGGCGGTAGAATTTAACCCTGTAACCTGTTCCCTCGGCCCCCAAACTGGTGGAAGCCACAGAACTATCTGTGAACGGTGTGCTTTCCAGAGAATCTACAACCGTAAAGCTGTTCACCTACCAATCCCAACACAAAGCTCATCCCTAGAGTCAATCCAGATCGGAAGTCCTCCCTGGAATAGTCTTTGTCTTGATCTCGGTTACGATCGCTTCATAGGGATACATCCGAATTACTGACGATTTAAAACTATCCGAGCGCGAAACACAGCTACTTAAGGCTGCTACTTAAGACAGTTTTAAGCGATTTCAATCAGTGATCCCCGGAAAAGCCTTATCGAGCTAAAGCCAGATAATTACTCAGCACTACGCTGAACCTTACCTAACCTTAGACGCAGACCCACGGCTCTGCCAAAGCGACCTCTCGATTAACTATTCAATTTTTAGAATCTCTGTCTATAAGTTATCACATCAAGCCCTTTTTGGAAGGGATCAACAGAAAAAATTGAAAAAATTACCCAAAGTGGGATGATTCTCTCGGATCGGGGGATCGGAGCCATTGACCAGCAAAAATCGGGCCTACCCCAGAATGCCAGAATATTGTTACAATCCTTGTAAAAATTCTTTACAAAGATGCGTAAAACGTTGTCAGGCGACACCATGACTTCCCTCTTTGCTCCGGTTGAAGCTGACCTCGAACTTTTGACGGACAGCCTTAAGCAACTGATTGGAGCGCGTCATCCTATTCTGTATGCTGCTGCTGAGTATCTGTTTACAACGACGGGGAAACGGGTTCGTCCGGCAATTGTCCTGCTCATTGCTCGGTTACTCAGCCCCCAGGGTGAGATCAGCCTCCGGCACCGTCGCCTCGCGGAGATTACGGAGATGATCCACAATGCCAGCCTGGTTCACGATGATGTGGTGGATGAGTCGAACCTGCGCCGGGGCATTCCTACGGTGAATCAGTCCTTTTCTAACCGGGTTGCGGTGTTGGCGGGGGATTTTCTCTTTGCCCAGTCCTCCTGGTACCTGGCTCACCTGGATAATTTGCAGGTGGTCAAGTTGCTTTCGGAAGTGATTATGGATTTGGCGGAAGGGGAAATTCAACAGGGACTCAATAGTTTTGATGCGGAACTCACCCTGGAAGCGTACCTACAAAAGAGTTATTACAAAACCGCTTCTTTAATTGCCAATAGTGCAAAGGCTTCCGCTGTGCTGAGTGAGGTGGCTCCAGAGGTACAGGAGTGTTTTTATCAGTATGGCAAGAATTTAGGGCTGGCGTTTCAGATTGTGGATGATATTTTGGACTTTACCGGCTCCGAGGAGGTGTTAGGCAAACCAGCGGGGTCTGATCTTCAGAATGGGCATTTAACGGCTCCGGCGATCTATGCCCTGGAGGAGTATCCAGGGATTGGCACCCTCTTGGAGCGGGAATTTAGCCAGGAAGGAGATTTAGAGCAGGCCTTAGCCTGGGTGCGCCAAAGTCAAGGGATTAATCGGGCGCGGGAGTTGGCTTTCCACCATGCGGGGCTGGCAGCCCAGTGCTTAGAGCCTCTAGAGGTTTCTCCCGTGCGGGACTGTTTGCAGAACCTGACGGAGTATGTGGTGCGTCGGCTTTACTAA
>DALYGI010000125.1:0-8559 GCA_031971595.1 Prochlorotrichaceae cyanobacterium CTOTU29312 | reverse complement strand
CGTGCGGGACTGTTTGCAGAACCTGACGGAGTATGTGGTGCGTCGGCTTTACTAACGGTTCCTCTGTTCCTCTGGGGGCAAGGGGCTGAAACTTCACCGTTACGGTAAAATAGCCGCATGGCACGGACATGGCACGGAACACTTAGCGCTAAAGCAAGGACAATAGGCAAGGGCAATGTTTAATCTCGGTTGGCTTGAAGTTGGTTTGATCATTTTCCTCGCCATCTTAATCTTTGGCCCAAAGAAAATCCCCGCGTTGGGGGCTGCTTTTGGCAAAACCTTACGCAGTTTTAAAGAAGGGGTTCAGGAAACGCCTCCCTCCGATTCCGAAGACGATCGCTAGGCGGTTGGAGCGGGGCGGCCGGGGTTCTGTTTTCCGCCAAAAGAGGGTAAGATGGGGAACTCACCCCCGTTGTGTTGGCAACTGGGGACTGTTTGCTCTGTCTATTTCTTGATCTGGGTATAGTGATTTCTATGGCTGCTGAATCTAAGTCCCTGTCCTTTTCAATGGAAGATTTTGAAAAGGCCCTGGAATCCCACAATTATGAGTTTCAAAAGGGACAAATCGTAACAGGAACGATCGTTTCCTACGATAGCGAAGGGGTTTATGTGGATATTGGCGGTAAAGCGCCGGCCCTGTTGCCCAAACCAGAAGCTAGCCTCAGGGCCGTGTTAGATATTGCCGCAGCGTTGCCCGTGGGGGAAAGACGAGAGTTTTTAATTATTGGTGATCAAAATGCGGATGGTCAGGTGACCCTCTCCATTCGTCAGCTAGAACTTCAGCGGATCTGGGCACATTTGCAAACCTTACAAGATAATGGCACGGTGCTGACCGTAAAAGTGACGGGTACCAATCGCGGCGGGGTGACGGTGGATGCGGAAGGTATGCGTGGTTTTATCCCTCGCTCCCATTTGGAAGAGAAGGAAAACCTGGAGCGCCTGGTGGGGCAACGGCTGAGTGCCAGTATTTTGGAAGTGGATGCGGAAAAGCGTAAAATTGTACTATCAGAACGGATGGCGGTGCAGTCTGCCCGCTATGCTCAGTTAGAACTAGGGCAACTGATTGAAGGGGAAGTGACGGGGCTTAAACCCTTTGGGGCTTTTGTGAGTTTTGAAGGCAATACGGGGCTGCTACACATTCAGCAAATTAGTCAAAAACGGATTAATAATCTCTCGGAATTGTTCACTCCCGGCCAGGTGATTCGTGCCCTGATTGTGGCGATCGACGAGGGGAGGGGTCGGATTTCTCTCTCCACTAAACCCCTGGAAAATTATCCGGGAGAACTGTTAGAAAACTTTGCGGAAGTGATGAACTCCGCTGGCGATCGGGCGGAGCGGGCACGGCAGAAACTTGAAAAAGATCAATAAAAAAGATCAATACCCAGATCACAACTGGATAGCAACTAGATAGAAACTAGATAACAACAAGATAACAACTGCATAACCCCATACCTGGATAACCACAGCATGACTTTGATTTGGGAATTAGATTTTTACTCCCGTCCGATTTTAGATGAAACGGGCAAGCGATTGTGGGAAGTAGTCCTGTGCGAAGCTCCAAATCGGGTTGATCAGACCTTGGAAACTTGCTTTTCCTATGCGGAATTTTGCCCCAACACCCAGGTAAACTCCCTCTGGCTCCAGGGGGCTTTGGAGCGGGCCATGGAGCAATCGGGGACTAAACCAACGCTAATTCGGTTCTTTCGGCGGCAAATGAATAATATGATCACCAAAACCTGTGGGGATTTAGGGATTTCCTGTGTGCTCAGTCGCCGCACGATCGTTTTGAATGAAACCCTAAAATATCGCATGACGGCGGTGTATCCCCAGGAACCTGGCTACGAAGATAAGCCCGTGCCCTCCGTCCAATATCCCCAGGAAAATCCCCAAACCTTGCCCGATCCCTTGCAAGGGGAGCAGTGGCGCATTGTGACTTTGCCCTTGGCCAGTTTGCAGGAAATGCCAGAGTGGGACATTAGTTTTGCCGAAGCCTTTCCCCTGGCCATGCTAGATTTAGCCCCAGACACCCCCATTCCAGGGCTGATTATTTACTCCGGCCGATCGCTTCCCTTGGCGGCCTGGATGTCTGGTTTAGAACTGGGCTTTTTGAGTGTGAGCGAACAGGGATCCCCCCAATTACTGTTAGAAACCGGGGGGAGCGATCGGTGGGTTTTGGCTAACTTGCCCAATACGGAGCGATTAGCGGAAGCCAGAGCCTTTACGGAGACCAAAAACAAGGCGGACGGCGTACATTTCTTAGCGGTTCAAGCCAATCCCGATGCAGAAAGTTTTAGTGGATTTTGGCTCCTTAAGGAGTTAGCCGATCTGTAAAGCCATCTTCAAGAGAAACCTTTAAATGGCCACCAGATAATGAATACTAAACAGGTGCCGATCGTCTCGCCACAGTCCCTTGGGTTGAAATCCTGCTGCGATGGCTAGGGTCTGAAATTCTTCCACACTATATTTATAGGAATGTTCCGTAACGATCGGCTCTCCGGCGGCGAGGGGAATGGCAATTTCTCCTAAATGAATCACCTGATCCACTTGGCTAATTAACTGCATTTCAATGCGTCCCTTTTCTGGGTCGTAGGGGGCACTGTAGCGAAAATTCTCGGTCTGGAAATCCATGCCTAGGGTCTGATTCAGATGGGCTAAACCATTGAGGGCAAAAGCCGCTGAAACCCCCTGGCGATCGTCGTAGGCGGGTTCTAAAATAGCCGCATCTTTTTTGAGATCGACCCCAATTAAGACTCCCCCTTGGGGTTGTACCAAGCCTGCCATATTTCGCAATAGTTTTAGGGCCTGTTCCGGTTCCATATTGCCAATGGTAGAGCCAGGGAAAAAAGCCACCCGACGTTTATGATTCAACACCGGCAAATCCGGCAAAACGATCGGCTGCATATAATCCGCACAAATGGCGATCGAGTGTAAATGGGGATAGGCTTCCGTTAAATTGTGGCAAGCTTCGTAGAGATGTTGCTTAGAAATATCGATGGCAATGTAGGTGGATAAATGGGGGGCAGAATCCAACAAAATCCGAATTTTTTGGCTACTTCCGCTTCCGTATTCAATCAGCACCGCATCTTCCAATAACTCCGTAATATCTGAGTGATGGGATTGGAGGAGGTGGATTTCAGTTCGGGTGAGATAGTACTCTTCCTGCTCACAAATTGCCTCAAACAACTCCGACCCCCGCTTGTCGTAGAGAAACCGAGGGGAGAGTTTTTTAGGAGTCTGACTTAACCCCTGGAGAACTTCAAAGAATGAATCTTCTGGGGCCGGATGCAGATCATAAAACTGAACGGAAGAGTCCAGGGTGAGGAGTGAAGAAGTCATGGAACTATTTTGCTTGTAACGGCTTCTTCAGTTTACGGCCCTAGGGGGGTGGGTAGAGCAAAAAAAAAGCGAGAAACCGAAGTCTCTCGCTGGTTCTAATCAGGTTAGGGAGTTCTAAGCTGAACTACAGGACGGCGGGTACCAATTCCTGGATATTCCGGGGCTGAAGCCGATAAAGTTGGATGAGTTGCCAGCCATTATTCAGATAAAGGGGCAGTTTTTGCAGCAGTTTCACCAGAGCCGGAGCGTTGCTGTTGGCAATTTCCGTGAGTTTTTCGTTGTTCTGAACGCAAATTTCTAAACGATCGTAAAACTCAGGATGATCCACATCTAAGATCACCGGGAACACCCGACCAGCGGTTTCATTGGTTTTTTCGATCACGTACTTGTCGTACTCCCGCGCATCCAGGCCGATCGCTGCGTAGAAATCCGCCCGTTGCACATCATTTAAGTACATGGTGGCAAACACAGACAGCAGGAAGAACCGACACCAAGCGGTGGGGGAAATAAAGGCCATCATCAGGAAACGCTGCCAAGCGCGACCGGAAAAGAGATTCCCCAAACCACCACTCAAAAACTCTTGGAGGTAATAGCCAAAGCCCTTGGGTTGATCTAACATACTGGGCTGAGTCCGCATCACCGCATCAAAAAAGTCTCCGTGACGGTTTTCGTCTTGGCACCAGTTTTCAAAGAAGTGGAAGATGGGGTAAACCCGATTTTCTGGGTGAGACTCTAAATGGCGATAGATGGTGATGTAGCGCCAGTAGCCAATTTTCTCGGAGAGGTAGGTGGCGTAGAAAATAAATTCGGGTTCAAAGAAGGTATATTTTTTGCTCTTGGTCAAAAAGCCCAGATCTAACTGGAGGTTAAAATCTGCCATGGCTTTGTTCAGGAACCCCGCATGACGAGCCTCATCCCGTGACATGAGGTTAAAGCATTCCGCCAACACCGGGCTTTGATCCTTAATGCGACGGCTTAATTCTTTGTAGAGCAGGAAGCCAGAAAACTCAGCGGTGCAAGAGCGCTCTAGGAACTCAATAAAGAGCCGACGGGTATCCCCCGCAATGTGATCCCAGGATTGGTTAAATTGGTCATCCCGGACGAAGTGGTGACGGTTGTAGTCCGCCCGGAACTCTTCCAAAATCGCCTGGAGTTCCTCTTCATTCACGGAGATGTCCATTTCTCCCATGCGATCGAAATCGGTGGTGTAAAAGCGAGGCGTGAGAATGGTATCTTTCGCCGGAACCTTTACCCCTGGGCGGATTTCGTCAAAGTTTTGTTGCTTATCAAGGGTCTGAACCATAGAAACTATTTAAACAGCCTGAAAGTTGCGTTAGGAATGTTCTCAGTCTACCAAGGGAAACCGACCTTACACCCGATCGCCCTCTAAACTTGTGACAAATTCGTAATGTTTGTAATAAATCTTCAAGATTAGGGGACAGGTTATAGGGAATAGGGAATAGGGAATAGGGAATAGGGGGTAGGGGACAGGGGACAGGGGACAGGTTATAGGGAATGGGGAATGGGGGACGATCGCCAAGAGCCTAGATTCACTGTTCAACAGCGAGATCTGACCCACCCCTAACCCCTCCCAGGAGGGGAACCGAGGAACCGAGCCTGTCTGAATGTCAGTTCCCCTCTTAGATTAGATCTCTGGGGTGGGTCATTCAGCAATAAAAGACCCCCATCAACGCATCATTAGCGTCAACGGGGGCATTTTTGAATCCTAGTTAGGAAGTTCCAGTAACTTTAGGAAAACTCAGGAATATTCCCTACAGGACGGGCACAAAGCGCTCTTTTTCGGGAACGTTGACGTATTCCGCTACGATTTGACGAAATTCGTCCCCGTCGATCGTTTCTTTTTCGATCAGTAAATCTACTAAACGATCGATGACGACGCGGTTTTCTTGGATCAGTTGCAGGGTTTCTGCATAGCAGGCGGACACAATTCGGCGCACTTGGGCATCAATCATGCCTGCAATGCGATCGGAGTATTCGGAGCGGGTCATTAAATCCCGACCGAGGAAGACTTCTTGGCTTTGCCCTTCCAGGGAAAGTAATCCTAGGTCAGACATCCCGAAGCGGGTCACCATTTGACGGGCCAGGTTGGTCACCTGTTGCAGGTCGTTACCGGCTCCGGTGGTGACTTCATCTTGACCAAAAATCACATCTTCGGCGGCCCGTCCCCCTAAGGCTCCCATAATCCGAGCCCGCAGTTGAGATTTGGAGGTGAGTCCTTGCTCTTCGTTGGGGGCAAACCAGGTTAAGCCTTGGGCTTGTCCACGGGGAATGAGGGTGACTTTCTGCACGGGGTCATGATCCCGGACTAGGGTGCCCACGATCGCGTGGCCTACTTCGTGGTAGGCAATGAGGCGCTTGCTCTTGCCATCCATCAGGGGCGTTCCTTCCATGCCAGCGACTACCCGATCCACCGCATCATCCACTTCCGCCATGGTGATGGCATCTTTACGACGACGGGCGGTGAGAATGGCGGCTTCATTGAGCAGGTTGGCCAAGTCCGCGCCGGTAAATCCAGGGGTGCGGCGGGCAATGAGTTCTAAGGAAACTTTGTCGTCTAGCTTTTTGTTGCGGGCGTGAACATTCAGCACTTCCAGACGACCCTTAATGTCCGGGGCATCCACCGTGACCTGACGATCGAATCGACCGGGCCGCAGCAGGGCAGAGTCTAAAACATCGGGGCGGTTGGTAGCTGCAATAATAATGATGCCGGTGTTCCCTTCAAAACCATCCATCTCCGTGAGCAGTTGGTTCAGGGTTTGTTCCCGTTCATCGTTACCGCCGCCAATCCCGGCTCCCCGTTGGCGACCCACCGCATCAATTTCATCAATAAAGATGATACAGGGGGCATTTTCCTTCGCTTTTTTGAAGAGATCCCGCACCCGCGAGGCCCCAACCCCCACAAACATTTCCACAAACTCAGAACCGGAAATGCTAAAGAAAGGCACCCCCGCTTCCCCAGCGATCGCTTTGGCCAGAAGGGTTTTACCCGTTCCCGGCGGCCCCACTAACAGAACCCCTTTGGGAATGCGGGCACCTACGGCAGTAAAGCGCTCCGGTTTTTTCAAAAAGGTAACCACTTCTTGCAGTTCTTCTTTTGCTTCTTCAATGCCCGCCACATCGTCAAATAAAACCCCGGTTTTCGCTTCCATCTGGAACCGAGCGCGGGACTTGCCAAAGTTCATGGCTTGACCTGGCCCCCCAGGCACATTATTGGAGCGGCGGAAGAGGAAGAACAGCCCGGAAATTAAAAGAATGGGGAACAACAAATTGCCAATTAAGCCCCAGATGGCCCCGGTGTTGCGAGGGGGGTGAACATCAAAACTAATGGCAGAGTCCCGGAGCCGTCCCATCAGTTCAGGGGTCATCCCTGGTAATTCCACCCGCAGGGACTGCACCCGCTCGTTTAAGTCTGGATCCACAGCTTCCACGATCGCCGTGCGTCCGAGATCATAGAGATCCACGGATTTTACCCGTCCCGCATCCAGATATTCTAAAAACCGTCCATAGGTCATCCGACTGCTAGCGCGATTTTGAGTCATGCCCATGGTTTGTCCCCCCAGGGTAGACTGCCAGAGGAAGAACCCAATGACTAACACCGGAAGTGCCCACAGGACTAAAACTCTCCAAGAAAACTTCATCTGTGATTAGCCTCACCATTACAACTTGAAAAATTATGGCTACTCCCCCTGGCCGTACCCTTAGGTAGACAGCGGCTAGGCAGCAGCCTAAAACTGTTTAAAACTGAGAAATCTTAACCAAATGTAACATATCTTAAAGACAGAAGAGAGGTGAGCGAGAAGAAAGATAGCCGATCATTATCGATCGAGGGGACTCCGCACCCCTAAGCCGCCCTTATGGAGAACATGGGTATAGATCATCGTGGTTTTCACATCCTTATGCCCCAATAGCTCCTGCACCGTGCGAACGTCGTAGCCATTTTGCAGCAGATGGGTGGCAAAACTATGACGCAGGATGTGACAACTGACCTTTTTAGAAATACCCGCATTTTGAGCCGCTTTCTTCAGCGATCGTTGTAAATAGCTATCATCTAAATGGTGACGACGCACCACGCCACTGCGGGGATCCACACTGCGTTGTTTAGCCGGAAAAACATATTGCCAAATCCATTCTCGGCCAGCCTTAGGATATTGACGATCGAGAGCATCAGGTAAATAAACCTCACCGTAACCCAGACTTAAATCATCCTTGTGAATTTGCTTAACCTGCACTAAATGGGCCTGTAAAAGCTCACCAATACTTTGGGGCAATATCGTCACCCGATCACGATCGCCCTTCGTATCGCGCACAATAATTTGGGACTGACCAAAATCCAAATCCTGAACCCGCAAACTTAACCCTTCATTAATCCGTAACCCTGACCCATAGAGCAATTTAGTGATCAGTTGGGGCAGCCCATCCATATTTTGTAGAACCTGGAAGACTTCATCCACCGTTAACACCGTAGGCAGATGTTTAGATTGCTTGGGCCTCACCGCCTCGATCGAATTTCCCAAGGGTTGTTTGAGAACATGACGATAGAGAAAAATCAAGGCACTTAGCGCCTGATTTTGAGTTGAAGCCGACACATTTCCATCCACTGCTAAATGGGTCAAAAATGCCTCAACCTCCGCTTCTGCCATCTCACTAGGGTGACGCTTTTGATGAAACAAAATATATCGACTAATCCAATCAATATAACTCTGCTCCGTACTGTAAGCATATTGTTTAGTTCGCAACACATCTCGAACTTGTTCAAGCAGCTTTTTGGGCATAGAAATTTCAGACGTAGCTATTGTTTCAGCACTAGACATATTCATTAACCATGATTCAGAGTTCAAGCGTATCACAACCTATCCTAAGATTCCAGAATTGGTAGATAAACCTGCATTGGGTGACTATACACCCTGACCTTATTCGCCAATACACCTCACCAGCAGAAGCTTTTAGGCTTTTAGTCAGATTTCTATAACCACAAGGCTGTAAAGAAATCCCTAATCGGGCAGTTAGCGCTACGTTTTGTGGCTATACCACTCCTCAAGAACTAACTTCTGACGGTGGGGATCCTTACTTTATCCGGGATCCTTGGATCCTCGCGTTAAGTTCTGTAACAAGTTTTTGTGGTTTTCCCCTCTGGGACAGCAAGGATGGTAGGGATCGTGGATTAAATAAACTGCAATTCTGGTTTGGCTGTATAGTTCCATT
>DALYGI010000124.1:3281-10650 GCA_031971595.1 Prochlorotrichaceae cyanobacterium CTOTU29312 | reverse complement strand
TCCCTACTCCCTACCCCCTATTCCCTATTCCCTATTCCCTATTCCCTAAAACCCATGACCTCAATCCGCAATTTCTCCCCCGTCCAACCCCTCGATCGCTTTAACCAGCAGTTAATTGATCAGGTACACCCTGAATCTTGGCAGTCTCCCACTCCTCAAGCTCTCTATGACCTGGTGGTAATTGGCGCTGGCCCGGCGGGGTTAGTGGTGGCCGCAGGGGCGGCGGGGTTGGGGGCAAGGGTGGCCTTGGTGGAGCGCCATTTGATGGGGGGGGATTGTTTGAATGTGGGCTGTGTGCCCTCCAAGTGTTTGCTCAGTTCTGCCCAGAGGGTGGGGAGTTTGAAACGATCGGCCTCTCTAGGGGTTGAGGTTAGGGACTATCAGGTGGATTTTGGGGCGGTGATGGAGCGGATGCGGCGCATTCGGGCGGAACTGAGTCACCATGATTCGGTGCAACGGTTTCAGGACACCTTGGGGGTGGATGTTTTTCTGGGGTCTGGAGCCTTTACCGGGGACGATCGCCTCCAGGTGGGGGAACATTGCCTCCGGTTCAAAAAGGCGGTCATTGCCACGGGAGCGCGGCCCCGCATTCCTGAGATTCCTGGCTTAGCTACGGTGGACTATCGCACCAATGAAACCATTTTCTCCCTGACCACTTGCCCCCCGGTGCTGGCGGTGATTGGGGCGGGGCCCATTGGTTGTGAATTAGCCCAAGCCTTTCAAAATCTGGGATCCCAGGTGATTCTCTTTCACCACCACGATCG
Source organism: Prochlorotrichaceae cyanobacterium CTOTU29312 (assembly GCA_031971595.1). Classification (GTDB taxonomy): domain Bacteria; phylum Cyanobacteriota; class Cyanobacteriia; order Prochlorotrichales; family Prochlorotrichaceae; genus JBEAPM01. The sequence continues at coordinate 9,886 of DALYGI010000124.1, read as the reverse complement.
TATTCTTAACCGGGAAGAACCAGAAGCGGCGGCACTGTTGCAACGTCGCCTAGGGGAAGATGGAGTACACCTGATCCTCAATGCCCAGATTGAGCAGATTACCCAAGACCCAGGCCAGAAAACGATCGTCTATCACTGTCAAGGAGAGCAGCACCGGGTCACGGTCGATGAAATCCTGGTGGGGGCGGGACGATCCCCCAATGTGGAGGGCTTAAACCTGGAAGCGGTGGGAGTGGCCTACAATCGCCAGCGGGGAGTTCAGGTCAACGACTTTTTGCAAACCACCAACCCCCGGATTTATGCCGCAGGGGATATTTGCCTGGATCAAAAATTTACCCATGCAGCGGATGCCGCAGCCCGCATTGTCATTAAAAACACCCTATTTTCCCCTGGGGGGCTAGGGCGCTATCGCCTCAGCCAATTGGTGATTCCCCGGTGTACCTATACCCAGCCAGAAATTGCTCAAGTGGGGTTATCCGCATCGGCAGCAGCCCAGCAGGGGATTCGGTTGAACACATTTAAAATTCCCCTAGAGCGCAGCGATCGGGCGGTGGCAGCGGGAGAGACCGAAGGTTTTGTCCAGATTCAGGTGCAAGAGGGCACAGATAAAATTATTGGGGCAACGATCGTAGCGGATCAGGCCGGGGACTTAATCAACGAAATTACCTTGGCCATGGTGCATAACATTGGGTTAGGGGGCATTTCTAGCGTTATTCATCCCTACCCCACCCAAGGGGAAATCATTCGCAAAGCCGCCGATGCCTATCGCAAAACCCTACTCACCCCCCGCACCCTCGCCTTCTTAAAATTCATGCTCCGGTTTTGACTGAATCGATCGTTTTCCTTCGCTAGGTCAATGGAACGGCGCAAATTGCTGTGGATGGGGTTCAGCACTTTTTTAAGGTCAACAAGCCCTCCGCATGAGGATCGATCGCGCCCACCACTTTCTAAAAGTTTCTCTCAATTCAGGGTATTCGGGCAGGGATCATGTATCTTTTTGTAGAGGAAGACTGACTCAGGTGGTCGGTTAGTAGCCAATCCATTCGCTCGGTGGATCTCGTTTGCTGAAGAGTTCAGGGGAAATTTTCGGGTACTTTATATGGCAGATTTTGCGAACCAGGTGCTGGAATTTGTACAAGCCGTTAGGCGGGAATGGCAGGCAGAGCCGATCGCTCCAGAGGGCTATAGCAACCTTTTGCCGGGGTTCCAGCCCCGTTACCTGAGTCATGTCAAGGCAGTGAATCCCGATCGCTCTCTGACTCTGATGTTGTTGGTGTATCTTCCCGTTGATCAGGCTTCAGACCCGCCAGACTCCCCGATCCCCCCCGCTTCAAATAGAACGCCAGAGGGGGCTCAGGTGCAGGTAGAAGCTGCCGTCAACCAGGATCCTTGGCTACCCCTCCAGCCCCCCACGGGTGAAGATCAACCCTGCTGGCATTTGGAGATTCCCAGCGTATCGCCCCAGAGTGAAATTCAGTTTCGCTACCGTTTTGGCTCCTCCGATTGGCAGCCCATTGTGCCCCTCAGCACTCTGGATTCGGTCTATGGCAGCAGCTACGCGCCCCGCCTCGCCCCGCCGTGGCACCATGAAGCCCCCCCCTACACCCACGCGAAGGTTTTGTTAGAAACCACTTTGGAAGGGTTATTGGCGGGATACCGGGAAGGGAAATTTGCCCCCAAGGATAATCAAGAGTTGTTTTACGATTCCATTGCCGATCGTATTCTCAAAACGGATATTCCGGGCAAATTATCGGAATGGGCGATCGATGAGGTGATGGTTCCGGTCTGTTCCTCTGTGGCCAATCGAGCCTATTTAGACCCGAAGTTTAACTATCTCACCTATAATTTTGTCCATTTAGATTGGCAAATTGGGGATGCGGTTAGCTTCCAACGGTTGGTGGATCAGTTTTATGGCTATGGCATTAATATTATCCCCGACTTGATTTTTGCTCACCAAGTGCGGAACCCCTTTCCTGGCTCCCTCGACCAACACCGATCGCCGGTCACGGGTCAGCCGTTTTTTGTGGATGAAGAGGCCTTTTTATTCCGGGATTATGGAACCTGGATGTTTGATTTGTCTACGCCGGAGGTGCGTAGAATTTTAATTGAAAAGTTGCTCTTTTTTGTGAAGCGATTCCGCCTTAAGACCATTCGCATTGACTATGTGGATGGCTTGATTTTGCAATACTGCAATCGAGAAGAAAACTATGCGGAACAATTCATTCGGGAATTGAAGGCGGCCCTGCGTCAGGATTGTCCCGATGTGTTAGCCCTAGGGGAAACTTTTAAAGTAGCAGGGAATGAGGCGGTTAAAGATTTTATTGATGTGTTTTATGCCCCCATTGGCTTTACGTTAGTGGAAGAGTTGTATAAGCCCCCCACGAAGATGGGCCGCCCTCTCTATCCCGATATTAATTTAATTGTGAACCATGCGGAGGATGTGCTGAAATCTCCCCGCAGAGAGGCTTATTATGCTCAGCTTCACGATGAAACTTGGTACTGTCAGCACATTGTGCAAGGTCGTCCCTATGTGCCCTGGGCCTATGGCGGCCACCCGGCCCAACTGGCGAAAAACCAAGGAGAAGAATTGATGGAAATGGGGCTGTTAGAGCCTTCCCATTTATTGGATTATGTGCGCCGCACCGTGAGAAATGCGGAAGCTTTAACCATGTTTTTAGCCAGTTTGCGCTATATGTTTGTGCCGGGGGTAGATTCCCTCAGCTTAGGTTGTTTAGACGATCCAGAGCAGTGGAAATTTATCTGGCAGGGGATCGATCGAGACCACGTTAAGGAATGGGAAAACCTAACAGGTTTAAGCCGAGCCAGCATTATTGAAACCCATGAACAGCATCGATCGGATATGGTGCAACTGCGTCATATTTTCCGACGCTTTACCCACATTAATGGGGAAACCTACGAGCCTTTAGTTAAGCCGCTGATTAATCATTTTGATCCCGATGCGTCCTTACTGAGTTTGTTACGCCCCAATCCCCAATTTTTACAGGATACCTTGCTGATTGTGTTTAACTTTGGGGACAAGACCTTTGATCAGTCAGCCCTATATGAAATCCCCATTCCCCCAGAGTTTCAAGACCCTTGGCAAGTGCTCTTCGATGGGGAGTCCCATGAGTCACCGCCCACCTATCCTGAGGGGCAAATCCTGTCCTTAACCCAGGGTCAATATTCCAATCAGGAAAAGGTACTTCAGGTGAGAATTGCCCCTCGAAGTTTAATGGTCTTTAAATACCAGGGGATGCCTGCTTAAGGGTGCCCGCTTAAGGGTGTTTATTCCTGTTCCAGTTGATTGCTTTGATTGCTCAAAACCATAAAAAATAATGTTTGAATAATGTTTGAATTTTCCTTATTTTCCATTAACTCGATGGGTTTGCGCTATGGGGCCAGCAAGCTCTTTCAGATTCTCATTCCCCTGTTAGCCTACATTATTATTCGAGATGGTTTAATTCTCGGTATTTTGGCGAAACAACCCCTCATTCAGTCCTGGATTGAACGACAATCCCAACGCCCTTGGCTGGAGCGACTTAAGGAGAATTTTCCTCAGCTAGTGGAGCGCACCATTGGCTTTATGGCTTGGAAAATTGGCTGTGATTTAGGCTTTTTCCTGATTGTGACCGGACTGGGGCCCTGGTCTCGATCGTTTACCTGGGCGGGGTTAATTCCCTATACCTTGGTGCAATATATTTTCTATTACTGGTTAGGGCGGCGGGTAATTGTGGAAGGGGCTCCCCTCTCTCCGGTGGCGCTCGCCGTAACTGCCGTGCCTGCTGGTCGTCCGGCAGCCTGGAAACGGTGGGTTTCTAAGTATCTCCATGAAGATATGAATGTGACCAGTGAAACCATTCCGATGCGGCAGGTTCTCCTCAAACCGATCGTAGATTATTTGGGCTTAGTTTTAAGTTGGTCACTGTATACGATCGGCCTGTTTTTTACCCAGTCTGGGGAGGTGAATTGGTTACCGTTAATTCACTTTTCCTTTTTTCAAATGTTAACCTTTTATTTAGTCAACACCTACGGCTATGTTTTAGGGTTTAACCTAGGGGAAATGGTTTATATTAAGCTCTCGGAAATACAGGAAATTTGGCTGAAATGGCGACGGGAGAAACTCAATGCTGACAGCCCAAAACCCTTAACCCTCAAGGATTTTCATGCGACGGTAGCCTTGGCAAAATATCCCTTTTTTGACCCCATTCAAACTCTGATTAATCGCTATGGCTTAACGGGACGCTGGCTCGTATCGGCCTCAGCAGGGGTCTTTTGTATCATGATTTTAGCGCCCACCTTTGCGGGCTGGATGTTCAATTTCCAGTCGATCGCTCAGGATCTGTGGTTTCAATCCCAAGGTCAAATGGTGGAGGGTCAAACCCTTCAGGTGGAGCAATCCTTTATCAACGATCGCTTTTTACCCGATGCACAGCCGATGATTGATCAATTTCCAACCCTGTGGTCTGAGTTATATCTTCCCCCTGATTCCTGATTCCTGATTGGTCTTGATTGCCTACGGTAATGAACCCGGAAATCATGCGGTCAAACTTAAATCAGAAAACTTCTCAACCCTACCTTAAAATCCATTTATATCAATCCTTTTTTATGTCTTTAAACCTGCTGCCTCGTCTACTGCGATCGTTTCTGTTGACTGGTATCCTTACCCTCTGTCTTTACTTTTCTCCCCCAATCACTCCCGCAAAGGCAGAGATTTTACCCACGGCGGGCAACCTAGGCAATGAGGTTTTATATTATATTGTGGTGGATCGGTTTTTAGATGGCAATCCTGAGAATAATGTTCCTGATTTTGCCTTTCCGAAGAGTGAGGAACCAGATAAAGATGTGTACAATGCCATGAATCGGCTCCTCCTGGAGCATACCTATGATCCCACCCACCACTATATGGGAATGTATTGGGGCGGAGATTTAGAAGGGGTTATTGAAAAATTAGACTATCTCCAGGATTTGGGGGTGACGAAACTGATTCTGTCCCCCATTCAAGATAATGCCAATGGCTTTTTCTACCATCCCAACATTGAAAGCTATTTGCACTCCCATAAAACCGATGGGGGAATTGATGATTTTTATCGCCATATTTCCACCGCCTATCACGGCTATTGGACAAAAGATTGGTTTGAATTAGAAGAACATCTCCGCAATCCAGCGGATGGGGAAATCGATCGTTATGGGAGTTTTCGACGGTTATTAAATGCGGCGGGAGATCGGGGCATTGGGATCATTTTGGATTTGACCATGAACCAAACTTCCCCCGGTCATATTTCCACCAAACCCCCAGCGATCGGAGCAGGGGGCAGTTTATTTGGGGAATCCTGGTTTGCGGACAATGGAGATGTGTATCGTCATGGTCAAAAAGTAGCGGTGCATTGGAACCCCACCACAGGGGAACGGGATCCCCAGGGCTGGTTTCACCCCCCGGATATTATTTGGGACTTTGATACGGCTCCCCAGCAATTGATTGAAGAGGGGCAAATTAGCGGGGGAATGCCAGATTTAGATCAGTCCGTTCCCGCAGTTGAGCGCTATTTTTTAGATGCTACCCGCTTTTGGTTAACCTTCAATGACGATCGCTATCCCATTGCCGGATTTCGGTTAGATGCAGTGAAGCACGTTAATGTTAGTTTTTGGCGAAAATTTGAGGATTTAGTTTTAGACTTAAACCCCAACGCCATTTTAATTGGGGAATATTTTAGTGGCGGTTATCGCAATTCCGCTAGTTTAGAATTTCTGGATAAAACCAAACATATTAGCTTTTTTGACTTTAACTTTAGTGAAGCGGCTCGGCGCTTTTTTGCCCACGATCGCGGTTGGGATGGGCGCACCTACGTGCTGCGAGAAATCACCCTAGGCCATCAAAGTCCCCGACACCAAGCCCCACCCCTCGCCCAATTGTGGCATCAATTACTCAACCCTGCGAACACCTTAGAAGTTCCCCAAGCCTCCTTAGATCTAATTCCCGACGAAGAAGCAAAAGGCTGGGTTACGTTTATTGAAAACCACGATCAACCCCGCCTCAAAAGTTATTACCCTCAGATGAGCGATCGAGCCTATGCCAGCTTAATCAAATTTCAGTTTGTAGCTAAAGGTATTCCCCTCTTAATGTATGGAACAGAAACCGGTTTAGCTGTACCTGCCCATCCCGATCATGAGGGTCTCTTTGGCATTGGCGGCGACCCCTTTAATCGTCCGATGATGATTTGGCCCGATGCACCGGGTTGGAAACCGGAAATCTACACCGCCACCCGCCAAATGTCCCATCTGCGTCAAGCTTGCCCCGTTCTTCGTTATGGGGATACAGAATTTTTAAACCCGAAAGAGGGCAGTTGGGAAAATGATATTTTCATGGTGCGGAAACCCAACCCCGAAGACCCCAATTCTGCCACCACCGATTGTCCCCGAATTTTATACGCCTATTCCACCCAAGGGGGAGAATTTTTGCTGAATTTTAATGAAGATGATTTTCAGTTAAAGGCCTATACCAGCATCGATCGAGAACAAGAGGCCACGGCGATCGATGGGTTATTAGCCTTCAAATTAGAGCCAGAAGAGGCGAAGGTTTTTATTCTCAAAAATTAACCTCAAAAATT
>DALYGI010000124.1:0-3181 GCA_031971595.1 Prochlorotrichaceae cyanobacterium CTOTU29312 | reverse complement strand
TTCTCCGATCCGGTTTCTTGTAGAACGAAGCCCAATCCCTTGATGTTAGACCCCAGAAACCGGGGATCTTGGCGCTTCAGTTGCACAGGCCGGGATTCACCCGACTAAGTTTCCACCCCCCTTGTCCTATGAATTTTGCTCAAAAACATTTTGCTCAAAAACTCTGCCTCGCAATCCTCCCCCTATCCCTCGCCTTGCCCGTGCAGGCGGGTACCTGTGCCTCCCAGTGCGGGCCAGCGCCCCTCAGCTTTACCCCCGGAACCACCATCGAGGTGGAACTGGTGAACCTCACCCCTAGCATTGTCTTGGTTCAAGAATCAGGGGGCAGCGATCCCATTCCCCTCCCCCCCGGACGAACCCTGCGCCTGCCTCGCCTCACCACCACGATCGAAAATGCTTCGGTGACCTTTTGGGACAGTCTGGGATTAGCAGTGAAGGCGACCTTAACCAAACCCCAGGCGGATATGCTGCGGGTGCAACTGGTACCGGATTACGATCCGCCGGGAGAAGGGGCGATTTATCTGCGGGATGATGGCCGGATAGACTTGTTTTAGTCCTAGACCGTTGGGAGGCCCCCATGAGTACCGCCAATCTACCTCGGCAACGGTGGCAAAGCCGTGCCCAGCAGGCTCCGGATCAGGTCAGTGCGATCGTTGCGGCTACGGGGTTATCGCCCTTAGTGGCTCAGGTGTTAATTAATCGGGGCATCAACACCCCCGAAGCGGCGGCCCAGTTCCTCAACCCTGAGTGTCTAGATTTACCTACACCCCTAGGGGAATTTACGGATTTACCCCACAGTTTAGAATTACTAGCCCAGGCCATCGAGCAGCAGCAACCGATCGCCATTTGTGGGGACTACGATGCGGATGGCATGACCAGTACGGCCCTGTTGTTGCGGGCGCTGCGATCCTTGGGGGCATTGGTAGACTATGCCATCCCTAGTCGCATGAAGGAAGGCTATGGGCTCAACGATCGCATTGTGGAGGACTTTCATCGGGAAGGGGTGGGTATCATTTTGACCGTGGATAACGGCATTGCAGCCCATCGTCCCATTGCCCTGGCCCGGGAGTTGGGGCTGGTGGTCATTGTCACCGATCATCACGATCTGCCGCCGGAATTGCCCCCCGCCAATGCCATTCTGAACCCGAAATTATTGCCGGAAAGCTCTCCCTACCGAGGTTTGGCCGGGGTGGGGGTGGCCTATGTGCTGGCGGTTTCCCTAGCCCAATACTTAAAACGATCGCAGGAATTTACGAACGCGGCCCTGGAACTCTTCACCCTAGGAACGATCGCCGATCTTGCGCCCTTGGTAGGGGTCAATCGTCGCTGGGTCAAGCGGGGTTTAGCGCGGCTCCCCCATTCTAAAGTGCCAGGCATTCGAGCCCTGATTCGGGTGGCGGGACTAGAGGAAAATGCCCCTGTGCTCAAGGGAGTTGCACCAGCAAAAGAGGCTCCCAAAACCTTAAAACCCGATGACATTGGCTTTCAACTAGGCCCTCGGATTAACGCCATTGGACGCATTGGCGATCCCCAAGTGGTGATTCAGCTACTCACCACGGAGGATCTCGAAACCGCCTACGAACTTGCCCAGGAATGCGAAGATACCAACCGTTATCGTCAGCAATTGTGCAAGGAAATTGAAGCAGAAGCGATCGTCATTTGTGAGGAACAAGCCCATCAGATTCCAGAGGATAAAGTCCTGGTGGTGATGCGGGAAGACTGGCACCACGGGATCATTGGCCTGGTAGCTTCCCGTCTAGTCGATCGCTACGGAGTGCCGGTATTTATTGCCACCTTGGAAAATGAAACCCACATTCGCGGCTCTGCACGGGGGATTCCAGAGTTCAATGTCTTTGAAGCCTTGGAATACAGCAAGGATCTTCTCGATCGCCATGGGGGACACCCGGCGGCGGGGGGCTTTTCCCTCTCAGCGGAGAACCTAGGGGCTTTTCGTCAGCGGCTCATTGAATTTGCCAATCAATCCCTAAGCCCCCAACACCTCAAGCCCTTGGTGAACTTAGACGGTGAAGCAGCCCTCTCGGAGATTACCTGGGACTTGTTCCACCAGATCGACAGCCTGCACCCCTGGGGCATTGCCAACCCTGAGCCCATCTTTTGGAGTCGTAATTTGCGGGTTATGGAGCAAACCCTGATGGGAGCAGAGCGACAACATCTGCGCTTAACCCTCTGCCCCGTGGGCAAAAACCAAAGCTTTCAGGCTATATTCTGGCACGCCGCCCGCTATGTGCCCCTGCCGTCCCCGGTGGACGTAGCCTTTCGGCTCAAGCAAAATACCTGGAAGGGAGAAACCAACCTTCAGCTAGAAGTGATGGGGGTACGGGCGGGCGAGTCCACGGTGATGCCTGTCCCTCCAGTTCAACAGCCTCCAGTTCAGAAACCTAAATTACAAGCCCCCAGACTAAAAGAGCCTAACGCCCCAGCCTCTCCGGGCAAAGCTTGCAAAGCCCAATTTACCCACAACGATCGTCTGTACGACTGTAGTTGGTCTTGGGTGCCCCCGACCTGGGAACTGCGGATTCGGAACGATCGCCAGGAGGTGTTAGCCATTCCAGAAGGGGCAAGCCAGGGCTTATTGGGCCGCGATCGTTCTTCTGCCAGGGTGGTAGACATTGATCACCCCAAGTTTGCAGTTTTAATTGAACTCGCCAAACGATCGTTGGGAGAATGGGAAATTGAGAATTAAGAATTGAAAATTAAAAATTAAGAATTAAGAGTTTGTTACTTCCGCAGCAACGATCGTTTTGAGCCTTTTGTCGTTTGCAAACCATGCGAGTCCTATGGATGGTCGCCCGGTGGAAAAATTACGGTGTTTCTGTTCCCGAAGGGGATAACAATCTCTCAAATTCCTTCTCTAAAGTCCGTTCAATCCACGTATTAATACTCATTCCCTCCCGCGTTGCTGCTAGAAATACCTTACGATGAATATCAGGATTTGTACGCAGATGAATCTTGCCAGAAAAAGGCTTCTCTGGGGCACGTCCAAGTTCAGCACAAAACTCCAGATAATCATCAACAGAATCTTGAAACGCTTGACGAGCTTCTTCGATCGTCTTCCCCTGAAACGTAATTACATCATTAAGGTCGATCACCGTTCCAAACAAAATATTTGCCTCGGTATCAACATCAAGGAATCCTGAATAATTTTTGTATTTCAATAAGG
>DALYGI010000123.1:3995-10695 GCA_031971595.1 Prochlorotrichaceae cyanobacterium CTOTU29312 | reverse complement strand
TTTAATCTTTCGATCGCAGAAAGTCTTGAATTTTTTTGAGGTAGAGGGGGGGATTTTCTAGCATGGGAAAGTGGGCGGTTTTGGGCAGGCAGTAATAGTCGATCGTTGGGTTTAAGGCGGCGGCGCTGCGCCCTAGGTCGGCGGGAATAATTTGATCGTATTCCCCGGAAACCAGGAGGGTGGGGACGCGAATGGCTTGAAATACTTGGGGCATTTGTTCGGCGGCTTCTTTGCTGACGGCGGTGTAGACCGTACCGATCGCTGCGGCGGCATCTGCGGCGATGAAGTCTTCTAAAAAGGCGCGACGATCGGCGGGGGGAATGGGCTGATATAAAAACCGATTCATGAAGAGGCGATCGAGTTCGGGAATGTGCAGAAACCACTGGGGGCGGAATTTCACCACGTAGCCACTGACCCAGTGAAAGAGCTTAAAGGCTAATTCTTCATACTCAAAGATGCCGCTACAGGTGAGGATGGCTTTGTGAACCCGATCGGGGTAGTGTTGCAAAAATACAGCGGCGATCGAGGCTCCGGTGGAATGGGCGTTGAGATAGACCCGATCTAAGCCCAGACGGTCTAACAGATCCCGCAGATCTTCGGCATAGCTTTCGAGGCGATAGTCCCGGAGGGGTTGCTCTGGGGTTTGTTCTGAGGGAATCTGGGGCAGGCGCGATCGGCCAAACCCTCGCAGGTCGTAGAGGAGGGTATTAAAGTCGGCTTGGAGATGCTGGGCAGTGCTGCGCCAATAGCGAGTGGAACCGGCCCAGCCGTGCAAAAACACGAGGGTGGGTTTGCGGGCATCGGGGAGATTGTGGTAGGGGGTGATCCACTCGTAGTAGTGGTTTACGCCTTGGATGGAGACAAAAGCCATGGATGATTCTGATGGAACTGGGCTAACACTTAAAATAACGCGATGTGCAACTATTCTCAGATCTCACAGCAGGCCGCGATAGCGAATAAAGATCAGAATGGCGGCCCAGGAACCTAGGGCGACTTTAATGGCTACCAGTAAATTGAGGATGGGAACCCAACCCCCACTTAGTAAGGATCCTGGCTCTCCTAAGGGTAGTTCTAACCCCACGAGGCTGAGAATGGCCACAATAATAAAGATTAGGACGGAGATCTTTTCCCAGGTGGCGGTGTGCCAGCGGTGATAAATACGCTCCATAACTTGAGGTGTGGTGGTCACAGCCACTAAGCCGATCGCTGTTCCCCCGGCTACTCCGGCGGCAAATCCTCCTCCGGGGCTGAGGTGTCCCCGAATGGCTAGTTCGATGCCAATCATTGCGGCGATCGTGGCTCCTAGTCTGGCTAGGACGATGGAGGGATGATCCGTAAGTTGGTAAATGTTGGGACTCGGTTCTTCATTGGCCAGCAAAAATTTGACTCCCATGATGGCGATCGTAAAGACGACGACCTCGAAGATGGTGTCATAGAGGCGGTTGCGAAAAATGATGGCGGAGACTGCGTTTACCACGCCACTGTCTTCCAAAATGGACTCCACGATCGAAACTTCGGGGGTTTCCAACGGCGTACTGGGCATGAGGATCATTTTCAGGTAGAAGGCAAGCCCGGCCACGATGTAAATCCAGCGCATGATTAAACCTCCACGGGGTTGGGGGTAGATGGGGAAATGGTTTCAGGGGGAGAATAGGGAGCCGTTAATGTGACGATCGTGGGGAGAACGCCCGGTTGCAAGATTTCGTAAAGTCGCTGGATCCGGGTTTGAATCTGGTAAGGAGTGCCTGGAGTGCTGGGGTCTGGCTCTGCAGCTTCCGGTAAGGGCAAACAAATGCTCTGGACTTCCTGGGAGTGTAGGGCGGTCTGAAGTTCCGCTACGGTGGGGTAGGGGACAATTTCTAAACGCAGATGATAGGGATTGAGGCAGTTTTGCACCACACCAATGATCGGGGCATAGGAGATGCAGAAGGGCTTTGCCAGGTCTTCTGGGGCAAGATCTGGGGACATCTCCGGGTCTGGGGCAGGTTCCGGGAGGTTACTCTGGGCCAAAATCCCCAACCGCATACTCATGGACGATCGCACGGCGATGGCGTAGAGGGTAATGGAAAGCATAGTGCCCACCAGGGCTTCGGTGAGGGCCACATCCGCTGCCCCAAAGAGGGCATAGATCAGGGCGGACATTGCCCCTAAAATGCCGCGAATGATCAGGGCTTGGTAGGGGTTGGTCTGGGTGATCAGTAAGCCAGCGGTGAGGGGCAACAATGCTGCGATCGCCAGGAGATAGAAATCAGGATGAAAATTGGTATAGGAAACGGGATAGAAATTAGGGCTGTTCAACATTTTGACCTCCATTACTGGCGCAGTAGGCAATCACGTAACCCAGGATGGTGTTCCACAGGGCGAGACAAATGAGGGATAACAGCAGCAGGGGCCATTCACGGGGGATTTTGAGTAGTAAACCCACCACCATACTCATGGATCCTAAAGTGTCTGAAACGGAGAGGGTATGGAGTTTAAATAAAACCGATCGTTTTCCCAGGAGGGGCCAGGTTCCCCACAACCAGAAAATGACTCCTACACTCATTAAGCTATAACTCAGAATATTGATCATAATTGAGCCGTCGAATCACTTGAGAGAGTAACATCAGGGCTGCATTGCCCGCACTTAAAATTAAGACTCCAACCACTCCTACCATCCAGTCATCTCGTAACACAGAAACAACGAGAATGATGATGGAGGTTTTACTCGAAATACTGGCAAAGGCTAACATTCGTTGCCAAATATCCGTATCCTGACAGGCTTTATAGAGGGGAATCAGTAAAGCCAAAATCATGAAGCTTAAGGGGATGTTTAAAAAGGTATTCATGTCTTAGGACTCCGTTGAATACGATGAACTTTGTACCAGCCGTTTTCATGATATTTTAAGGCGATCGTTTTGGGGGTGAAGGTGATAATAAAAATATCTAAAAAGATGAGTCCTGGAGTACGATTGGGTTTCACCTGTTCTAGGGTAATGGCTTCATAACGGTGGGGCCGGATCATAATCTCGATCGCCTCTACATAGGCTTGGGGAATGGCGATCAGGACTTCCCCTAGGGCGCGGAGCCAATCTTTTAATTGCCCTGGATCGGTAAAGCGACGGGGCAGCAAAAAGGCGATGGCAATGCCAATCATGATATTAATGGGGCTTAAATCGGAGGTGAGCAAAAACCAGATGGAAAGCCGCAGAATTAGATCTAGAATAGCAATCATAGGAACACCATCCAGAAGAGAAAGGTTAGCATTAAGGTCATGCCCCCAATTAAATGCTCAAATTTCTCAAAGGGATTGAGATTGGGAAACTGAAAGGCTAGGGGTTTAATCAGTGTCCAATAGATTAACCAGCCCCCGGCGATCGTTCCGACGGCTTTGAACATACTGCTGGGACTATAGGCTTCTAGATAAAAGCCATTGGTGAGGACTAAACCGCCCAATAAGAGGGTAATGGCGGCCCAAAAAGAGGGAGTTTTTTGAGAGTGCTGATAAGTTTGAGAATTCTGATCCGGTGCTAAATGGGGAGAGGCGGAATGGGGTAAAAAAATAAATTTAGCAAAGGAAATTGCTGTCCCCACTGCGGCTAGGTTCATGGCCCATACTTGCCAGGGTAAAAGATATTTGAGGGTGAGACTTTTGGCGGCAAATCCAGAGAGGATCGGCAGACCAGCGATGGATAAACTAGCGATCGTCAGGGGAATCCAAAGGGTAGTACGAATGCCGTCTCGTTTCAGACTTTTAAAGGTGCGATGGGGTAAATTGCCCGCTAAAAGAAAGAGGGCGGACTTCACTAAACCGTGGGTTAGGGCATAGAAACCACCAACGGCGGGGGCTGCTACCACAAATCCTAATTGGGACACGGTATGGAAGGCTAACATCCGTTTGGTGTCTTTACTAAAGATGGCAAAACTCACCCCCATTAAGGCACTGGCCACCCCTAGGAACCGTACCAGGGAATCTAGATCGGGGGACAGCAACGCTAAGCGAATTAAGGGTAAAACTCCCGCTTTTACCACTACCCCGGAGAGCAGGGCTGAAACTGGGGTTTCTGCTTCCGAATGGGTGAGGGGGAGCCACAGGGCTGAGGCGAAAATACCGCCTTTGGTGAGCAATCCTAACAGCATCAGAACGGTCGCTTCGGGGGGAGCATTTTGAATGCCTGTAAAGGCAAAGGATTGGGTATTTCGATACACTAACGCCACCCCAATCAGGTAAAACAGCATGACTGTATTACTGACAAAGAGATAGCGCAGACCAATCCAAATGGAACGATCGCTGCGGGAGTAGGTCATCAGCAAAAAGGCGGCAATGCTGATCACTTCTAGGGCTACATAAACGCTGATAAAATCCCCAGAAATAAACACCGCATTGATGCTGCCCTGCAATAAAATTAACTGGGTATAAAAAAAGGTAGATTTATCCGTTGACCAACAGTAAAACAGGATAGCGGCGGTGACTAAAGCATTGGTTAAAATAAAGTAGCCACTGAGGGAGTCAATCTCTAAGGTGACCCCAAAGTTATCCAACAAAACGATCGTGAAGGGTTCAGGGGATAAAATTTGGAGTAGACCATAAATAACAGAAGCGATCGTAATACCGAGGGCTAATCCCCGATCGAACCGAGGTAAAAGGTAAATACAAAAGCCCCCAAAAAAGGGCAAAGCAAGCCACCCTAAGGTGACTGGGAGCATCCAAGGCACACTGAAGTTTAGATTGAAATCGATCATACCGATTATAGGGATTTAGGCGAGTGTTTCTTTTCAATTTCATCAATTTCTAAGGTGGGGTTATCTTTAGATAGTTTCATAACTCCCACTAACATCAAGGCTTGAATAGAAAAGCCAATAACGATCGCGGTTAAAATGACGGATTGGGGCACGGGATCCGCATACTGCACATTCTCCCGTTGTCCCCAAATGGGGGTGAAAATGCCACTATAGGCCGCAGTAAACACATAAAAGGCAATAACTCCTGTGCTCATTACGTCCATGGAAATAATTTTCATCACTAAATTCTTTTTCAGAATGATGCCTAAAAACCCACATAAAACGGTGGCAAAAACTAAGGCTTCGATAATCAACATGGCAGGGTTGGGATAGTTTTGAGTTTTGAGTTTTAAGTTTTGAATTTTGGAGTTTTGGAGTTTTGGAAGGTGTAGATTAGTCGAATGAATTTTCCCCCTTGATAAGGGGGGATTAAGGGGGCTGTAGATGGGGTAGTAAACTACTCTACTACTCTACTAATCTACTACTCTACTAATCTTTGATAGCCACTAATTCCGCTGGAGTTGTCTCCAAAACGATCGGTGTGGCTCCGTCGTCGGGGGGACTGGTTTCGTTCCGTTTTAAAGCCAACTGCAATAGCGGGGGAGCAAGGAAGGTGGTGAGAATAACCATCACAATAATGGCGGCTTCTAGGGGTTTATCTAAAACGCCACTGGCGGAACCAATGCCCGCAAAGACTAGCCCCACTTCTCCACGGGGAATCATCCCCACACCGATCGCTAACCGGTTGATATTGGGCTGTCCGAAAACCGTCCAACCGGTGATCACTTTGCCCACAATGGCCACGGCAATTAAAAAGGCGGCAATAATTAATCCTTCCCGGTTTTCAGGAATGGCTGGATTGAGCACCCCTAGATCCGCCTTTGCCCCTACGGTGACGAAAAAGATGGGCACTAAAATATCGGCAATGGGCATTACTTGATGATCCAATTCTTTGCGCTTGTCTGTTTCATCCAACACTAAACCAGCGGCAAACGCGCCTAAAATTGCCTCTAAATGAATCAGGTTGGCAATTACGGCCATCACTAAGGCAAAGGTAAAGGCGGGAATCAGTAGTGCGCCGCGAGTTTGCAGTTTCTCTGCAATCGTTACGAAGCTGTTGTTGAAAAATTTACCCAGTAAAATGGCACCGATGAGGAACCCACTGGCACTCAAAATTAAGTAGAGAACGTTAAGTAAATCGATTTCACCGGTTTTCGCTAAACTAGCCACCACCGCAAGGACGATAATGCCTAACACATCATCTATCACCGCTGCGCCTACAATAATTTGCCCTTCTGTAGACTTCAAATAGCCCAGTTCCGATAACACCTTAGAGGTGATGCCAATACTGGTGGCAGTGAGGGCAGCCCCGGCAAAAATAGCGGGAATCACTGGGGTATGAAACAGCAGGACTAAACCTGCGGTACCCAGGGCGAAGGGAGCTACAACCCCCACCACCGCAACGATCGCCGCTTGGTAACCCACCTTACCCAACTCTCGCAGGTCAGACTCTAGCCCAATTTCAAAGAGCAGGACAATAACCCCCAACTCTGCTAGAACGGAGACCACTTCACTTTGACTTTGGAAAATATGCTGAATACTCTCGTTATCCAAATTGCCCAAGGCTTGCAGAATCGTCATGAGCAGGGAATCACTGGCGGTAGCCCCTGCTTCGGGGAACACTAAGAAGTGCAGGGCGGAAACACCTACCACAACGCCCCCTACCAATTCCCCCAAAACCGGCGGCAGACCCAACCGCTTAGATAGTTCTCCCCCTAACTTGCTGACGAAGTACACCGCCACTAAGCTGAGTAAAACACTGGTGAGGACAAAGGGAGCCATCTGGCTCTCCTCCAGGGAAACCGGCGAGGACACGGCCCCCAGGACGCGGGCTAGGGGTAAAAAACTAAACTCAAAAATCATGGTGAGGCTCCGAGCA
>DALYGI010000123.1:0-3895 GCA_031971595.1 Prochlorotrichaceae cyanobacterium CTOTU29312 | reverse complement strand
ATTGGGGAAGATCCCCAAAGTACGGCCCAGTGTTTCCGGGAAATGGGGGTGGAGATTTCACCGCTGAATCCCGATCGGGTGGTGGTACGGGGCAGGGGTTTGGTGAATTTACAGGAGCCTAAAACGGTTTTAGATGCGGGAAATTCGGGCACGACCCTGCGCCTGATGTTGGGGTTACTCGCGGCCCAGTCGGGTAAATTTTTTACAGTAACCGGGGATGCCTCCCTCCGATCGCGCCCCATGTCCCGTGTGGTGAAGCCGCTGCAAAGCATGGGGGCTCAGATTTGGGGTCGGCAAAATGCGGCCTTAGCGCCCTTGGCGGTGCAGGGGACAGCTTTGAAACCGACCCATTATCACTCTCCCATTGCCTCTGCCCAGGTCAAATCCTGTATTCTCCTGGCGGGGCTGTTGACTGAGGGGGAAACGATCGTTACGGAGCCTGCGCTATCACGGGATCACAGTGAGCGGATGTTACAGGCCTTTGGGGCAGCGTTGCAAACGGATCCGGCGACGAACACGGTGATTTTAAAGGGGCCTTCGACCCTGCGGGGGCAGTCTGTGATTGTGCCCGGCGATATTAGTTCCGCTGCCTTCTGGCTGGTGGCCGGAGCGATCGTTCCGGGGGCGGATTTGGTGGTGGAAAATGTGGGGGTGAACCCGACCCGTACCGGCATTTTAGAAGTTTTAGAAGCAATGGGAGCGGATCTGACCCTAGAGCAGGAGCGAGTGGTGGCCGGGGAGCCGGTGGCGGATGTGCGGGTGCGCTGTCGTCCGGGGGCGTGGCCCCTTCAGGCCTGTCCCATTGAGGGGGATGTGATTCCTCGCTTGATTGATGAGATTCCCATTTTGGCAGTAGCCGCAGCCTTTGCGGAAGGCACCACCACGATCCGGGATGCGGCGGAACTCCGGGTCAAGGAAAG
This sequence comes from Prochlorotrichaceae cyanobacterium CTOTU29312, assembly GCA_031971595.1. Classification (GTDB taxonomy): domain Bacteria; phylum Cyanobacteriota; class Cyanobacteriia; order Prochlorotrichales; family Prochlorotrichaceae; genus JBEAPM01. The sequence continues at coordinate 2,975 of DALYGI010000123.1, read as the reverse complement.
CGATCGGTTGGCGGTGATGGCTCAACAACTCAGCAAAATGGGAGCCCAGGTGACGGAATACCCGGACGGCTTAGATATTACGGGCAGCGGAACCCTTCAAGGGGCAGACCTCGACAGCTTTACTGACCATCGCATCGCCATGAGTTTAGCGATCGGCGCATTGCGGGCCACGGGAGCCACCCAGATCCATCGGGCCGAGGCGGCTTCCATTTCCTACCCGGACTTTTTTACCACCCTGGAGGGGTTAATCTCCTGAATCTGGTGCGGAGTCTAGGGACTCGCTGGGAGATCTGGACAGGGCGGAAGCGGTGGGCAATAGCCCCAGAAAAGGCAGGGGAATTAAATTACTGAGGTTGGTAATTAACATCAAAATCCAGAGGTTACTAAAATCCACCTCCGTCACCCCCAGCCAGTCCGTCAAGACCGCCCCCACTTCCCGCGACACAAGCCCCCCCAAGTTCAGCAAGGACATCAGCAGGGCAAAGAGGGTCGCCTCTACCCCCACGGGACAGATCCGCGCCGCCAGCACCAGCAAGGGCATATAGGCAATTTCACCGGCCACCGTCAAAATGAGGGTATCCCCCAGGCTAAACCACCGATCGTCTATACCCAGTTGGCGATTGGTATGGGTCACCAGCAGCAGGGTAGTGAGTCCCAGTAGGGTCGAAATCACGATCGTCCAGGCCAAAATGGGCCGAAAGGGCACGGACTTAAAGAAGCGCTGAAACGACCAAATACCCAGCAACCCCGCCACACTACTCACCAGACGGACTCGCCCCAAAAATTCTGGCGAAAAGCCCAGATCATTAGTAGTGAAATAGAAAAACGCAGACTCCGCCGAAGGGGTCGATTGCCAGATACAAATAAAAGCCGCTGGCATCCAAATTTCTTTGCGACGCAACACCCCCCACAGGGCGATCGTTTGTTCCTTCAAGCCATCCCAGTTTTTACGATCGGAGGGTTCTTCCGCAATAAATCCCGCCGCCCAAGACACCAGCAGGGGAAAGGAAGCAGTCACCAAAAAAATGGTTTGGGTTCCCACCCGCTCCAACAGAAAACCACTTAAATAGGCGGTCAGAAAGCCCCCCAGGGCCACCGTTCCCCAACAGAGGGACTGAAGGGAACCCGCTCCACTTTGGGACTCCTGCCGCGATCGTTCCGCCACAATGGAATCGGCAATCACATCCGCCACCGCAATCGTCAAAGAAGTCAAAACGATCGCCAGGGTTGCAAACCATTTTTCCTGAGGTAAATGCAACGCCTTCAGACTGCCCAAAAAGAGCCAGGCCCCACAGCCCAAAATTCCCGACAGGGCCAGATAGGAGCGACGGCGATAGCCCCCAATGGGAAACCCATCGGACATAAAGCCCAGGAGGGGTTTAAGCGTCCAGGGGATAATCCCCAGACCCGTTAACGCTGCGGTTTCTGCGGGGGTCAGCCCCAAATCATCCTTCAGAAAAAAGGTAACCGCCAGGCGCGACAGCCCCAAAATCCCCTGGACAAAATACACCAGCAGAATAGCGATCAATTCCTGGGTAGGCTCATGGCCAAAGAGCAGATGGGTTTTAACCCACGCCTTCCAGGGAGGCAGAGACGGGGATACCGCTAGAATTTCAGAGGGAGAAGTGGTCATGGAGATTCAGGCAACAGATCACGGGCTACTTCACTATTCATTCACTATTAATCTAGCGGAGAAACGATAGGGAGGGGCCGATCGGATGGATTACGTGAAATCGAAGCAACGGGTGGCGGATCACGGGGAGGTTTTTACGCCGCCGTGGTTAGTGGAGGCGATGTTGGATCTGGTCAAGACGGAAACGGAGCGCATTGATTCCCGCTTTTTGGAGCCCGCCTGTGGCAGTGGTAATTTTTTGGTACAAATCCTGCGGCGGAAATTGGCAGCAGTGGAACTCAAGTATGGGCAGTCTGAATTTGAGCGCCAACATTATGCCTTACTGGGGTTAATGTGTATCTGTGGCATTGAGTTACTGACGGATAACATTGCCGAGTGTCGTGCCAATGTCTTAGAGATTTTTGCGGACTATTTGCAGGTGAATGAATCGGAGAATTGGTATCGGGCCGCATCCTATGTATTGTCCCAGAATTTAGTCCATGGAGATGCCCTGACGATGCAAACCGCTAATCATCAGCCGATCGTTTTTGCGGAGTGGGACTATTTAGGAAAGGGGAAATTTCAGCGGCGAGATTTTCGTTTAGATACCCTTACCCTAGCGTCTACTTTTAGTGAGGAGGGGTCATTGTTTGCCAGTTTGGGCAAGCATGAGATTTTTACACCGGATAAAACATACCCACCGCTGACGGTGCAGGTGTTAGCTGCTGCGGATTTGGGTTAAACTAGCGAAAAAACGATCGTGCTTTGGGAGGATGTATGACAGTTCAGGATGTCTTGATTACTAAAATACCGGGGGTTATGGGCGGTGATGCTTGTATTGCCAATACTCGTCTTCCGGTTTGGCTATTTGTGAGTTTACGCCAACAGGGGGCAACGGATGCAGATTTGCTAGAGGCTTATCCTCATCTTAGTGTGTCAGATTTAGCCAATGTTTGAACTATGCAGATGCCCATGCAGCAGAAATTGCAATAGCGTTGCAAGAACAAGCAGCAGCACTTGAGATTTAAGATATTTAACTTAACTTAACGATCGTTTGAGGATAATTATGATCGCTCAAGCTGAATTTACCCTCCGGGGTCGAAATCCTGATGTATTAACCTGCATTGCTAATCTCTCCAATGATGAGGTGTTTACGCCGCCGGAATTAGCCAATCAAATGTTAGATACCTTAGGGGCGGCGTGGGCTGCGGATCACGAAGGGGCAAATCTGTGGGCAAATCCAACGGTAAAATTTTTGGATCCCTGTACAAAATCGGGGGTATTTTTGCGAGAAATTACCCGTCGGTTAAAATTTGGTATTCAACTAACCTAAAGGAGACTTAGACCATGAAAGCACTTAAAG
>DALYGI010000122.1:0-10701 GCA_031971595.1 Prochlorotrichaceae cyanobacterium CTOTU29312 | reverse complement strand
TGCGGGGCTTCTGTGTCTTTGTCGTGAAATTCTAGGTTATAAAGTCCGCATTCCTAAGGTACGCATGGTAGATCACAGGTCTTGGCATAACTGTCTAAAATGATCGCCCCGGGCTTCAAAATTGGGATACTGATCAAAACTGGCACAGGCCGGAGACAGCAGAACGACTTTGGGCTGAAGGGAAGGAATGAGATCTAACGATCGCTTCACCGCCTGGTCTAGGGTTTCCACCATTTCCACCGCTGTATAATTCACTTGGGCTAAACGCTCCGCAAAACGGGGAGCCGCTTTACCAATGAGCAAAACGATCGCTACTTTCTGCTGAATGGCTTGTAACCAGGCCCGATCGTCCCCTTCTTTGGGGTCACCCCCCGCAATTAAAATAACCGGGGAGTCTACCGCCGCCAATCCCACTTCCGCCGCATCATAATTGGTGGCCTTACTATCATTAATAAAGGCCACGCCCTGATAGGTAGCCACCTGCTCTAAACGATGGGGAACCCCTGGAAACTCCCGCACGGCTTGGGCAATGGCTTGGGGATCTATGCCAGCTTTGAGGGCTGCGGCGCTGGCTAGGAGTAAGTTCTGAGCGTTGTGCTGACCTACCATTTTCAGATCCTGAACCCGCACCACGCGCTGCTCTTGATGGGGATCTGAACAGTGGCGATCTTGAAAATGGGGATCTTGAAAACAGACCCAACCGGATTCCAGATAAACCCCTTCTAGGGTCTGGCCCAGGAGATGGCTTTTTCCTTGGGTACTCACCCAATAGCCTTGGGGAAAACGGGAGGGAATTTGTTGACGAAGGGCCGGATCTTCGCCGTTAAAAATGGCATAGGTACTGTTTTCCAGGAGCTTGGCTTTAATATTAAAATAATTTTCTAGGGTATAATGCCGCGCTAAATGATCCGGGGTGAAGGTTGTCCAAATGCCAATGTGAGGGGCAATCTCCGGGGATGATTCAATTTGATAACTGCTCAATTCGGCAATGACCCAATCTACCGGCTGTCCTTGCACAAATTGTAGGGCTAACTCACAGGCCGCATAGCCAATGTTGCCACAGGCCGGTGCTTGTAAACCCGCCCCTTGGAAAATGGCCGCAATCAAAGCAGTGGTGGTGGTTTTGCCATTGGTGCCCGTAATCCCCACCCAGGGACGATCGCGCAGGGTCTGCCACGCTAAGGCCATCTCTCCCATGACCTCAATGCCTGCCTGCCGCGCCTGCTGAAGGCCGGGCAAGTCCCAGGGCACCCCCGGACTGACCACAATCCGTTGGGGCGGTTCCGGTTGATCAATGGCGTAAGGCCGGCCCAGATCGACGGATAACCCTTCCGCCTCTAGGCTCGCTTTTTGTTGTTGTAAAGCCGGGGTATCAGAGCGATCGTGCAAGGAAACAGCCCACCCCTGCACCTGAAGCAGACGGGCGGCTGCTAGCCCGGATTTTCCCAAACCAATGACATGGGCACTTTTCATGCTCCGGTTCTTCCTCGCAGATTTTTAGCGCCCTAGGTTAGTCGTTGCTCCAGTCTTCCCGACCGAGCAGATCAACCATCCGATCCCGAAGGAGATAACCGCCACACTCTAATTCGAGTTCGACGTGCTCCCATTCCCGGGCGGGAATATATTGGCAAAGGACATAAATCGGTTGTTGACGATTAACAAAACCCTGAGCCACGAGGTGGCGGGCTTCTTCTTTTACCATGTCTAGGGTATAGCGAAATTGATAGGTTGTTTGTTTGGCGGTAGTGGTCAGCATAATTAAAAAAAGTCCTTAAGGCAGATGAACAGTTCAGCAGAAATGAGGTAATGGATGATATGGATGTCAATAACTAGCGCAAAATAGCAAAATAGTCAGAATGGCTATAGTCAGATAGCTAAAGCGGTTGGTTAATCCCCTAGTGGTTGCAGGTTACGGTCTCCAGATTATGGGCTTGCACTGGGTACAACGACCCAATCAACCATGCCCAATCAACTTTTCCTAATCACCTGATCAATAGGGCTAACCCACGTCCGTTATTTTAGTACGCTTCTGTATCAGGAGACACAACCTTAACTAAAAAAAACTTATCTCAGCAATTGTTCAAATTAATGGAAGTGGTGGCTTTCAATCTACTGAAGAGGTTTCGATCGTCACCCCCGATCGGTCTAGGGCTAAGGGTTGAACCGTGCCGTGGATGCCTAAGGACTGCCAAACCTGCTCTAGGGCGAGTGTCACAGATTCTTGATAATCTCGATCCACCAGCGCTAAAACCGTGGGGCCGGCACCGCTGATCACAACCCCATAGGCTCCGGCGGCCAGGGCAGCGGTTTCGAGGGCTTCAAACCCTGGAATGAGCGCTTTACGATAGGGCTGATGGATGCGATCGTCTAGGGCGGTGCGGAGCCACTCCGATCGTCCTTGATCTAAGCCTCGTAAGAGCAAACCGAGGTGAGCCATGTTAAAAATAGCATCGGCCCGATCGTATTGCCGGGGTAACACCTGACGGGCTACGGCAGTGGATAATTCAACATCGGGAATGGCCACCACGGGGATAATGCGATCGTGCCAGGGAAGATCACAAATTGTCCAGGGAAACTCAGTCTGGCGGGGGTTAGCAGTGGTGAGTTGGCAGCCCCCTAAAAATGCAGGCACCACATTATCGGGGTGTCCCTCCATCTCGATCGCCAGCTGCAACAGCGCCTGATCCGCCAGGGGAAAGCCAGCCAGAGCATTGCCCCCCACAATCCCCCCCACGATCGCCGTGGCGGAACTCCCCAGACCCCGTGCGAGGGGAACATCCATTTCCACTTGGATAGTAACCGGAGGGGGCACCTCCCCTAGGTGCTGATACACCTTCACAAAAGCCTGATAGAGCAAATTATCCCCCTGGAGGCTGACCTGCTGGGCCCCTAGTCCCGTAGCTTCGATCGTCAGATCTGCTGCCCCACCGCGCTGAAAGCGAAAGCGGTTATACCGGCTGAGGGCAGCCCCCAAACAGTCGAACCCCGGCCCAAGATTGGCCGTCGTGGCGGGTACGGTAATAACAAACGTAGAAGGAAGGGTAGAAGAATCCATAGCTCTCTCAGCAAAGCCAGCACGGATCTTGTATATTGCCATAGTTAAGTAACGTTAAGATCACCTGAAAGATTATCTGACCGTTATTCCATTGGCATGAATTTAATCAATATGGATGCTTACTGTGGCCCAGTCGCAGCCCGGCCCACAGCAAGACCTTAGGATTTCGTGCCGTTCAACGCTTGAAACGCTCCCCTGCCCTTGGTTGCTCTTTATTGTGCTTTGTTGTGCCCGTCATGCAATCCTATCATTTTGCGGCTTTTGTCATTGCCGCCCTCACGGTGTTAATTACCACCCCCATCGTCCGTCAGTTAGGGCTCAAGTTTGGTCGGGTGGACTTACCCAACGATCGCAAAGTCCACGTTCAACCCATGGTGCGCTTGGGGGGAATCTCAATTTTTTTAGGTAATTTAATTGCCCTGTTAGTTGTGTGGCAAAGTGGCGGTTTCGGGCGCTTACCTCCCCAGGAAGAATACCAAATTTGGGGTATTACCTTGGGGGGATTAGCCTTTTTTCTGATTGGCTTAGCGGACGATTTCTTTAATCTCTCTCCCTTTAATCGGCTCATTTTACAAATAGGGATCGCCACGATCGTTTGGAATGTGGGGGTACAAATTGAATTTCTGTCTTTACCCGGGGGCGGTTTAATTGCCCTACCCGCTGGGATTAGCCTGATGCTGACGGTGTTGTGGATGGTGGGCATGTGTAATGCCATTAACTGGATTGACGGCTTAGATGGTTTAGCTGCGGGGGTGTCTGGCATTGCAGCGGTGGTGATGCTTCTGGCCAGTTTATTTATGGATCAACCGGCAGCCGCCCTCGTGGCCGCGGCCCTGGCGGGGGGGACTTTAGCCTTTTTGCGCTACAACTTTAATCCTGCCCAAATTTTTATGGGGGATGGGGGCTCCTACTACCTTGGCTTTACCCTGGCGGGGGTTGGAGTTGTGGGGCTGGTCAAAGGGGTCACCACCGTTGCAGTTTTGCTGCCCTATTTAATTTTAGCGGTGCCGTTGTTAGATATGTCCGCCGTCATTATCGATCGTTTACGGTGTGGGAAATCCCCCTTTGCCGCCGATAAACGTCACCTCCACCATCGGTTATTAAATGCAGGTTTATCCCATCGGTTTACAGTAGTTTTTATTTATTGTTTAACCCTATGGGTGGGGAGTTTAGCCCTAGCCATGGTGGGCATTCCTAGTGGCTACATTTATGCGATCGTCGCCACCCTGTTACTGAGTTATACCGGTTGGCAGGCCCGTCGCCAAGCGCACCGACAGGCAAATCGTTAGTCTGAGGTCAAAGCAGACTAAACCCATTAGCTTGCCCCATCCTCAGGGGTATCCAGGGTATGGTAGTAATGATGATAGCGGTAGGAGTAATAGTAGTCGTAATAACGGTATCCTGGAGCTTGTTTCACCGCGTTCGCCACAACTCCTAATAAGGGACTTCTACCGGTCTTAATGGTTTCTAGCGATCGTTTGAAAGCCCCTCGATCGGTTTGCCCTAACCCCACAACTAAGATTAATCCATCGCAAAGATTACTGAGCAAACTAGCATCGGATAAACCTAAGAGGGGGGGCGTATCGTAAATTACAAGGTCAAACGAAGCTAGCAGCTTTTGATTAAGCCGCTTCATGGTTTCCGATGATAATAATCGAGAGGGATCGGGTGGACGTTGACCAGAGGTAACGATCGATAACTTTTCTTCTAAACCGGACGCTTGAACCACATCTTCCAATGGCAAATCCGTATTGGTAATGAGGTTCGCTAACCCTTGTCCATTAAACAACGATAAACGACGGTGAACCTGGGGACGGCGTAAATCCGCATCTACCAGTAAAACCCGCTGTCCCATGGCCGCTGCTGCCTGAGCTAAATTGAGGGTCACGGTGGATTTTCCATCTCCGGGCATGGCTGAACTGACCACTAAGCTCCGAATGGGGGAATCTGCTCCCATTAACCGCAGATTAATGGCTAAGCTTCGGGTTGCTTCAGTTAACAACTTAGTGATTTCCTGAGCCTTAGCTGATTTCGGGCGAGAATGAGTGGGGGATTCGGCTAGATCAGCGCTAAAGGGAATAACTCCCAAGAGGGGATCTTTAATCTCTTCCTGCACTTGGTCAATACTATGAAAGACATTATCTAAACGATCGATCAATAGGGCCGTACCCACTCCTAGAGCTAAGCCAAAGAGGATGCCAGACAAGAGGTTTCGGGACACATTGGGGGAGATAGGCCGATCGGAGGTTTGGGGGGCCACTAACAGTTGCCAGGGAATTTCCTTTTGAGCCGATTCTAATTGTAAGGATTCCCGTGCAGTAGCCGTGGCAATTTGATTGAGATCCTCAAGGTTGAAAGCTTCTGCCTTAGGAATGATCACCCGATCGCCATCTCGTAGGCTAATATCCTGAGTTAAATCTCCCGTTTGCAACAAACTCCACAAATTGAGTGCCAGTTCCTGAGGCTCTCCATTCCGCTGCGATCGATAGACCTTGACCTGTCGTAAATCCGCATCTTGGCGAATCCCCCCTGCTTCCTGGAGGGCTTGGGTTAGGCTCGGCACGGCGGAGCCTTCGCTAGGGGAAATGCGATAAACCCCCGGTCGGTTCACTTCTCCGGTCACAGAAATGCGTAGGGATCGAGGAGCCACTAAGACCACACTGGTGGCAGGCTGTTGGTAATACCGAGCATACCGCGCAAAAATGAGGGATTCCGCTTGGGTTAACGTCATCCCTTCCACCACCATTCGACCCGCCCGGGGTAAATTGAGGCTACCATCCACCAACACCTGATATTCCTGGCTGTATTGGGGCAAACCAAACACTTCAATAAACACCCGATCGCCAGCCCCTAGGGTATAGGTTTCATCTAACGGAGAGGGAGCAGAAAAAGCCGTATCTACCCCGTTCTCTGGGGATGTCTCTGGGATGGAGGTGTCCGGGATAGAGGTGTCTGGGATGGATGTCTCCGCACTGGTGGCAGGGGCTAAGGGTAGTGCTTCTGCGGAAAATTCAGGGGAAACCCGCTCTACCTCAGACTTACCAGAGGAAGTCGGGGAGAGACCAAAATCATCGGAGCCTATGGCTTCCACCCTATCTTCTGGCACTGGGGGCAGGGGAGACAACAGGGGATCCGGGAGGGGAAGTTGAGCCGCTACCAGCAGGGGGGGCTGTAGTGAAGGGGATTCAATGGTTTCCGGGATGGTTTCAGGTGTAGAAGTAGCGATCGTTGACGTGGCGATCGTCGTGCCTGGGATCGCAGCAGATCCGATCGGGCTGGCTAGTGTGGGCAAGGCCGATTGGATTGGCGGGCCATCAGCAACCACTCGATCGTTGACCGGTGAGCTAGCGTATGAGCTTGATTGAGCAATGGATTCAGATCTGGCTTGAGGCAGCGCAATATCCGCCAGGTTTTGCCCCTCATCGGTGAGGCGGAGGGCATGGTATAGCAAAGCCGCAACTTCCCCACGGGTTACGGGCTGGCTAAGTTCTGCCTGTAGGCTGTTCTGTTGTGAATTGCTAGATTGTGAATTGCCAGAGTGTGAATTACTAGGGCGTGAATCGTTAGGCGTTGGCGTGTCAGAATCTGTGGCTACGGACTGAGCCTGACTCGCTTCCCAGGCTTGTAAAAGCTCATTATGTTGTTTAGAACTGGGTAAATTTAAGCCAGAAACGATCGCTCCCATTAACTCACTAGGGGGGAGAGCGAGGGGGAAATTTCCAGGGGTAACTGCTCCGGCACTGCTGGGGAGTGAAGGGGCGCAGTCGGCTCCAGAGCATCCGCATCCGGTGCGTTGTCCGGTGCATTATCCGAATCCTGATCATCAATCCCTGGGAAGGCCTGGGAAGATAAGCGATCGTGTAGTTGACTAGCCACAAGCTTAGGGCCAGAAGGGTGGGAGCCGTAGCGGGAAAACGCAGCGCCTTTGCTAAAAACTGAAAATTGCTTACCATAGTCCTGTGGGGGGTAGAAGCCAAGCGGAGGTAAAAGGGGCCATTCACGAGTTGGAATTGAAGCCAGGAGCCCAGGCAGAATGGGTCTTTGTTCCGCAGAAACCCGGAATATACGAATTTCATTGCTCCATTAGTGGTCACGCGGAGGCGGGCATGGTGGGGACGATTGTGATCCTGGATCCGAATCTGGGCACTTAAGGTTCTTAAGGTTCACAGGCCGTTGCGATCGTCTGGTGCAAGGGAGTGTCTTTTCACTGGGCTCCCCCTCGGAATGTATTACAAATCACAGACTAGGGGTAGCCATTTTTGGTACTCAGGTTTTATAACAGAAGAATAAAGAATTATTACGAATTATTGATTTTCATTTTTAACCCAGCGTCTTCTGGTTGGCCGAGTGGTCTGAGAGACTCCGGCCTGACCCAGTAGAACTCGGTCTTTTTTGAAGCATTGTCCAGGGATTATCAGCCTAGCGCGGAGATTGAGCGCAACGTCATGTTAACTAGCCTTAGCTCAGAGAGCAATGTAGCCCAGAGAGTCCTGAAGGGGAGGTTGTCCCTTGAGGCCAAACGGTTGTTAGAAATCTTTCAAGGATTGCGCCAAGATAGTTGCCCGTATCACTATAACTTTCATCTGCACACCATCCATTCCGATGGGCAATTGTCTCCCCAACTGTTAATTGAACAAGCGATCGAGATTGGGCTGAAGGGGCTGGCCATTACGGATCACCATAGTGTGGGAGGGTATTGGGCGGTGCGGGAGTGGATGCAAACCCAGCGCTGGCGTGGAAGTTCCCTCAAAATGCCTCGTCTCTGGACGGGGGTGGAAATTACGGCGGAATTGTTAGGCGTAGAGGTGCATATTCTGGGCTATGGCTTTGATCCAGAACATACCAGTTTACGCCCTTATCTCCAAGGCCGATCGGTTAAGGGGGCTGCTTTCCAAGCCCAGACGATCGTTGAGGCGATTCACGAAGCAGGTGGTTTAGTGGTCTTGGCCCACCCGGCCCGCTATCGTTTGCCCCCAGAGGTGCTGATTCGGGAAATGGCCCGCCATGGGGTGGATGGGGTAGAGGCCTACTACGCCTACGACAACCCCTCCCCCTGGCGATCGAGTCCGGTGCAGACGGCAAAGGTGCTAGAGTTAGCGCAGCAGTATCAACTTCTGAGTACCTGTGGCACCGATACCCACGGATTGAATTTACTTCAACGAATTTAGTGGTTTATGGCTTTTTGGCAGTTTGCCTAGCTCCCCACTAACCTATTCACCTAAATCTGCTTTTTAACTTATGATTCAGAGGATTGCAGCAGATAGGGCGGCGGTTATTTATGAAATTTGGCATTATTGTGTTCCCCGGTTCCAATTGCGATCGGGATGTGCAATGGGTGACGGCGGGGCTGTTGGGGCAACCCACACGCATGGTTTGGCACCAGGATTCCGATCTGTCGGATATTGATGTGGTGGTTTTGCCCGGCGGGTTTAGCTACGGCGATTACCTGCGCTGTGGGGCCATCGCTCGCTTTTCCGCTGCCATGCAAGCCACGATCGCCCATGCGAAGGCTGGCAAATGGGTGATTGGCATTTGTAATGGGTTTCAGGTGTTGACGGAGGCGGGGTTATTACCAGGAGCCCTGACCCGAAACCAAAATCTCCACTTTATTTGCGATCGGGTTCCCGTCATTGTCGATCGTACCGATCTACCGTGGACTCAGCGCTACCAAGTGGGACAAATTTTTGCCTTACCCATTGCCCACGGGGAAGGCCGCTACTATGCAGATCCGGACACCCTAGCGGAACTAGAGGATCACGGACAAATTATTTTTCGCTATACCCATAATCCCAATGGCTCCCTGAAGGGAATTGCGGGGATTTGTAACCGTCAGGGCAACGTGCTGGGGATGATGCCCCACCCGGAACGGGCCGCAGACAAGGCGCTAGGCTCGGATATGGGGTTAGGTGTTTTTCAAGGTTTGTTAGGTTAACATGAGCCTGCTCTGAGCCTTTTCTGATTTGTTAAATTTTCCCTGATTCATTCAACTACAACCCTTAAATCCATAAATCAATAATCAATATGTCTTCCCCTTCCCTGCCTTTACATCTTCAATTGAGCCAAATGATCTCTGGGTATTGGCTCTCCCAAGCAATTTCCGTAGCAGCAAAATTAAATATTGCAGACCTCCTGGAAAGCGGTTCAAAAACCTGTGATGCCCTCGCTCAAGAGGTTAATGCCCATCTGCCTTCTCTCTATCGTTTAATGCGAGCTTTGGCTAGTGTCGGTATTTTTGAAGAGACGGAGCCCCACACATTTCAGTTAACCCCCTTAGCGGACTATTTACGCCAGGATCATCCCCAATCTGTAAAAGCAACGGCCATCATGTTAGGGGAAATGCCTCACTATCAGGCTTGGGGCAACATTTCCTATAGTGTTCAAACTGGAAAGCCTGCTTTTGATCACCAATTTGGTCAGAATGTTTTTGAATTTTTTAAGACTCATCCCGTAGATGCAGAAATTTTTGAACAATCGATGAATAGTTTTTCGCTGTCGGAAGAAAAAGCGATTTTAGCTGTTTATGATTTTTCTGAATTTAAGACGATCGTGGATGTGGGAGGCGGCTACGGGGAGATGTTGGGCACGTTTTTACAAAAATATCCCGATACTCAGGGCATTTTATTTGATGAGTCCTATGTGATTGCCCATTGTCAACCTACCTTAGAAAAACATGGCATTGTCGATCGTTGTCAAGCGGTAGGAGGTAGCTTTTTTGAGTCCGTTCCTACCGGAGGCGATGCCTATGTGCTTAAACATATCATTCATGACTGGGACGACGAACGATCGATCGCTATCTTAAAAAACTGTTGCCAATCCATGGGAAATCAGAGCAAAATCTTGGTAATGGAAATGATTATTAATCCAGGAAATCAGCCCTCGGCGGCGAAGTTTCTGGACTTAAATATGTTGGTAATGTGTCCAGGGGGAAAAGAGCGAACGGAGGATGAATTCAAAGCTTTATTTGAGGCAGCGGGTCTAGAATTAACCCGTATTATTCGCACGGCGGAAGATATTTGTGTTTTGGAGGGGCGCAAGGTTTAAGTTTTAAGTTTGAATAGAACACAAGAACACAAGGTCAATCCTGAATTTTTTACCTAATCTTTTCGCCCCTGTCCCTCCGCAAAGACAAAGGTTAACTGAATGGATTGACTTACGGGGTCGAAATCAATGCGGCGGATAAATTCTCGAAAGAAAAAACGCCGTTCACTTTCTGAAAGATCTTGCCAAAATTGAGGGATGGCTACCGCCTGCACCAATTCCTGTAAATTCACCGGGGGAAGTTGTTCCAATTGCGATCGTAACTGGGCGATCGTTTGGCGTAGGGTGCGGGTTCGCAGTTGGGCGCTGGCATCGTCTAAAATACCCTGGCGGTGCAGATCCGCAATTTGACCTAAAATCCCCTCCTGGGTTTCGATCGCTGTTTCTAATTGCTGTTTGGGGGCGCTGCCGAGGGGGGGCAGTTGGGCCACGGCGGGGGGCAAGGTACGGCAAATTTCTTGAATCACCTGTTCTAAAAAACGATCGTAGGGGAGGCCTGGACATCCCGTGGAAGTTCCTGCCGCTGAAGCCTCCGGGGCATTTTCCCTTTTCTTTCCACAGTCCTTGGGGCGTAGATAGAGATAGCGATCGGTTTTGCCCGGTTGGGT
>DALYGI010000121.1:0-10721 GCA_031971595.1 Prochlorotrichaceae cyanobacterium CTOTU29312 | reverse complement strand
TAAAAAGTCTAAAATCCCCACCCTACAAGCTGTCCCGCTTTAAGTTGATACCCAACGGAAGCTAAGGCAAGCGTTAAGTGATGCCAAAACGGGAATTGCCAATCAACTGGGGAAGTTGACTGATATGCCGACAATGCGTTGGGTATTTCAGTGCTTTCAGGCAATCCATCTGGTGGTTGTGGCAGGACGCAAGCAAATCACGAATCTCACTCCTGAACGCCAGAAGATTTTGCAGTTCCTCGGAGCGCCGTGTGGTCGTTACTACTTGTTGGAGTGACAAGTTGAAATTCTCGATCTTGGAGGCAGACCTGCGGAATGTGGGTTAGAGTGGTGATTTGATAGAATAATACAATAGAAAAAACGATCGTTCGGGTACTCAGATTGGGAAGGAACGATCGTTAGGCACTGAAAATAGCTTTAAAGTAGCCCTCAAACGATCGTTCCCCCATCTAAGCGCCGTACCGCTACTACGGAAGGCTTGGGGGGATCGGTTTCTCCTTTGCCTGGCCAATTGGAGCCGAGGGGAACCGATCGGTTTTGCACAAAGGTTTCTCCGGTGGTGGTGGTCAGGGAAATGGAACGGCTTTCGATCGCCCCCCCTCGACGCATTCCGTGGTTTTCGCCGGGATGTTGGGGGGCTAGAAAGAGGGTCTTTTGATCGGCGGTCATCCAAATGCCACAGATCTCGCATTCCATGGGCCCGATGGCAAAGGGGATCGCTTCCCCCGCTCGATCGCCTTGGGTGGGAATAATCCAGGCGGCATTGTTGCCGTAGCGCCCCACTGCTCCCTGGTCTTGATTGAGTGCGCCACTGGACATATCCGTAATCACCCAGAGGTTGCCCTGGCCATCCACTTCTAAGTTGTCGGGATTGGCAAACCCCGCTCCCCCTTGATCGGGCGATCCCCCTAGGGCAAACATTTCCCAACGGAAACTGAGGGAACCGGGGTTGTTGTCTAGCTCCTGAAGTTTCATAATCCAGCCCGCATCGTAGGGGGTTTCCCCTTGGGGCCCTTTAAAAATGCGACGATCGGGGCCGCCTTCCTCACTGGGAAAACCGGAGGTAAAGGCGATATAAAGGGTGCCGGTTTGGGGATCCAGTTGGGTATCTTCGGGGCGGGCGGTGGCGGTGATCCCGGCGGCGTTGGCGGCGTAGTAGGCATCAATGAGGATGACCCCTTGTTTTTCGGCGGGGGTCTTGCCTAGGTACAAATCCCCTAGGGTGGCAAAGCTTTGTTGGTAAACTTCCGCCTGGCGATCGTCTTCAATGGCGGCGTAACTGGGGGATTGGGGGTTCGGATTGGGCAGGAGCACTGTACCGTTGGCTGTGCCCTGCTCTCCTAAAACCACACTGGGACGGAGGGGATTAACGGGGGTATCGGGGGCGAGGGGAATCCAGGTGCCTGTGCCATCGGGTTCAAATTTGGCTCCGTAGAGCATTCCGGTTTGGAAGAGGGCGGAGTTGGCGGGATCCGTGGGGGTTTTTACGGGGTTTTGACTCAGGAATTTATAAATGTGGCCACCGCGACGATCGCAGCCGGAATAGACCGCTAAGGGTTCGCCCGCCACGGCCCACACCGCCAGGGCCTCATGGCGATAACGCCCCAACCAGGTGTGCTTGGTGCCGTAGTCCTCAGGATTGCGGGGATCCACTTCCACCACCCAGCCGTATTTATTGCCTGCTAAACCAAAGATCGTCCCGGAACTGCCAGCCCCCTGTTCGGTTACATAAAAGGGCTGTTGCTGGGGATCAATGGCGGAACCATCAGACCAGACAAATTCAATCACTTCGCTCTGAAAATTTTCCTCGGCACTGAGGACGGTACCCCAGGGGGTGGTGCCCCCGGAACAATTTTGCATGGTTCCCATAATCCGATCCCCTAACCCATCGTCATAGCCGAGACGATCGGATTTGCGAAAAATAGCTGCCGCTGGGCCTGTGGTGGCCAGGTACCGATCGGCCTCCAGACCACTAATGCCAGAGATGCGACGATCGGCCTCGGAAAACGTCCGAACCCAGCGCCCATCCGCTTCTCGGCGCACACTGATCACCCCCATCCCCTGATCCAGGAGTAACTCCCGCGCTAGACGGGTTGCCGCCACTTTACGATCGGGGTCGGCTTCAATTTGGGCCAGGGTTAAAGCCCCATTAGTGGGACGGGCAGCGGCGATCAGCCCTTCCAGATTTAGGGGCTCCCCCACCACTAGGGGATAGGTCTCTAGCCAGGTTTGGCCACCGCTGTATTCAAAATTAACCGTCAGAAAGCCTTCCCCCGGACGGGTTTCCACCAGGGAAACGTAATCATTGTTATAGCCGAACCGGGAGTTGCCCACCGGATCCCCCCAACTGGCCACCAGATCGTAGGTGTAGCCCTCTGGTAACACCAGATCATCTACCACGGTGTAGGTGCTGAACTGTGCCTGTTGTTCCGTCGCGCTCAGATCCTGAAAGAGGAGGGGCAGGGGTACGGTTACGGGTTGAAACTTTAGCCCTGAAGTGCCAAGGGCCGGGGAGGGAGCAGGGCCCGGTAAGAGGGAGTTTCCCCGACAACTGGTGCCGAGAGTGCCAACGGTGGCTCCCATGAAATACAGAAATTCGCGGCGCTTTAAAGACATTAGACCCAACTCCCCTCCGGTAGCATTGCTTAAAAACTTCTGAATTACTCTTAAATCTTCAGCTTAGATACCCTAAAACTTAAGGTCTAGGGCTGTTCTTCAATTAACAAATCTAAATTGAGGTAAATGGAAAATCCATGAATGGCTAGGAGGGGAATAAAGTTATAAACCTCGTAGCGCATGACGGGAATGAGCAGCAGAAAATGGATGAAACAGTAGGCAATTAAGAGACGGCGAAACCAGGTATAGCGGGTGGATTTCTGTTTAGCCCCGGTGGCAATCCAACCTTCACTGCCCTGGGTCATAAAGTCCCACATGGCAATGAGGTAAGACCAACTAAAGGTAATGGCGGATTTAATGCTATGTAATCCCCAATTGGCCTTATTCCAGAGGGGCATAATGAGGTAAATTAACAGAATTTTGGGCAGGAATAAAAAGGCCACATACCAACGCACGTCATGGTTTAAATAAAACACCATGTAAAACAACTGAATCAACGATACGGGTAAGGCGAGGGCGGCGGCGGGATAGTAACAAGCTCCACAGAAATAAATCAGTTTTTGCCAGGCGGGCATGGCATTTTTCCAGAAAAAACTGGAGGTAATTAAGCGGAGGCTGCCGGTACACCACCGATAATGCTGACGAAAGAGGGCTTGAGCGGTTTCGGGGCACAGTCCCCGCGCTATCAACACGGGAATATATTTAACGTTCCAACCGTTGTTAATGAGGGCTACGCCGTTGTGTACATCTTCCGAGGCATCAATTTGATAAAAGCCCCCAATTTCTGCTAAGGCTTGCCGTCGATAGAGGGCATTGGTGCCCACACAAATGGCCGATCGTCCTAAACTATCCCGTGAGGGTTGAATAGCGCGATAAAAGACTTCTTGACAGTAGGCGGAGCCCCGGGAAGACCAACTCAACCTAGGGTCGGTTTCAAAGTATTGGGGGGTTTGTAAAATGCCAATTTTAGAATCTGCTACCATCCAGGGGACTAAATGCTGCAATGCCAGGGGAGAAACGGCAAAATCCGCATCCAAAACTAGGATAAAATCCCCCTGGGATCGATCGTAGGCGTATAACAAATTCCCTGCTTTTTTCATCTCTCCCCGATTGGGTCGGGACAAATAGGTGAGGCCGTGTTTTCTCGCTAAACGCTCAACCTCTGGATTCCCCTGATCATCCAAGGCATAGACCTGAAGCCGGGGATATTGTAACTGGGAAGCATAGAAAAATGTATTGTCAATAATCCGCAGATCTTCCCCACAGGTGGGAATAAAAACATCCACACTGGGTAAGGCATCCTGATCCAAAGCTAGGAAATTTTCAACCACCTCTAAGTGGTTCTGAAAGTCAAAGTTACGCCCCAGTAAAATAAACAGAAAATGGGGCAGTGTCCAGGCGGTCATCAATAGGATATAGATGGCATAGCCCCAGAAATGAGTTTCCCGCAGAAACCACAAGCCAGAAGCAAAAATACAACTAAAGGCAAAGAGCCCCCAGTAAGCCCACCACCGCGATGGATTTTTATAGGCATAACGTTCCTGGGTGGAAGGAGGGGTGGGGAGGTAGATAGGACTCTCCTCAGGCAATGGTTTTGCGATTTCAGACTCTAGGGGAAAATGAGCCACAGGAGTCAGTTTTTCAGCAAGGGTCATAAGGATTTTCCTATACGGTAATACAAGTCTGCCGAGGAACAGGGTATTCATTCAGCTTCAGCTTCCTCAGGGGGGCTCAATTTCACAAAAACTGCTGCGGTACGGTAGGGAATGGTAAAAGTTCCTGAAGCAGAATCAAATTTGGCTTGTTGCACAAATTCATCGTAGGATGCCGCTTGAACTGGATGCAGTTGGAACGGCTGGCCCATAAACTCACGAATGTTAATGTCTTTGGGGAATTTATCGGCATTGAAAAACACTAGAATCTGATCATAACGATCGTCTACGTTCTGCCCCTTGGTGTCATCTAAGGAGAGAACAATGATGCCCTCTTTCTGATTGGATCCGAGGTTATAAAAACTGACCTTAGACCGAATATCATCGGCGGTTTCTAAGCGGAATAACTTAGAACTTTTCCGAATCGCCAGCACTTCCCGGAGGTGATGAACGGATTTCAGAATTTCCGCTTTGCCGGGTTTGAGGTTCGGATCCGATAGCAGGGGAGACATAATCCCCCACCGATTTTGATTATTCCAAGCGGGAGGAAGCCCAACCCCAAAATTATTCATTTCATACTGAAAATCGACCCGGTTAAACCAATCCCCAGAGTCGTAACTATTGCGATCGAGGGATTTCGATCGGAGCATATCACTGCCCATCTGGAAGAAGGGAATGCCTTGGCTCAAACCCACTAAACTTAAGGCTAGATTCTGTACCCGAATACGATCGTTGAGCGAAATACGCTCCATGCCACTTTGCCCATTGGGCAGCTTAAAGGCGTGGAGATCATAGAGGGTTTCGTTGTCATGTTTGGAGCAATAATTCACAGTCTCCTGAGGATCAAAGGTATAGCCACTGCCCTCCAATTGAATCCCGGACACATAGTTATTATTTTGATCCCACAACCGGTAATCCTGTAAACTTCCCGCCAGATTCACCCGTAGGCGATCCATGGTAGCCCTGGCATCACTCCGAAAACGATGGCGATAAAAGTGGCCATTCCAGTCGTAGGATTGGCCATTTACAAAGCCCTGTTCATGAATTTCCGTGGGATCTTCCGAATAGCCCCCGTGGATGGCATCCCGAATTTTGTCGTTAAAGGTGCCGATGCCCGTCCCCGCCATGTTGTACTGATTGGCGTAATACAAGCCCTTATCTTTTGCCGATCCAAAATCCCAGCCTTCGCCGTAAAGGTAAATTTTGGAACCATCCACCCCATCCGCTTCAGGGGTGAGGGCTTGCAGAGTATTACGCACCCGCTCCATGGCGCTGACCGGATGTAAATTCATTAAGTCAAACCGGAAGGCATCCACCTTATAGGCTTTAGCCCAGCGCACCAGGGTATCTTCCATCAGCTTTTGCATCATTTCCATTTCCGCTGCCGTGTCCGCACAACAACTGGAACTTTGAATAATGCCCGCATTGTCATAGCGGTGATAATACCCCGGTACTACTTTGTCCAGCACGGACTGGGTATAAAGACCACTGGCAAAGGTGTGGTTGTAGACCATATCCATCACCACCCGCAGGTTATTCTGGGCTAAGGTCTGCACCATTTCCCGGAATTCCAAAATCCGAGAGGTGTCGCCGGGCCGGGTGGCGTAGCTGCCTTCGGGAACGCCGTAGTGATAGGGGTCATAGCCCCAGTTAAAGCTGTCATTGTTGCGGCCAACCCCCACGATCGCCTGTTGCTCTAGGGAGTTCGGGGGGAAGAGTCCCAGGGTTTCGTAACTGGGATCGACGCGGGATTGGCTCTCTTCGTCTACGGAAGAAAAGTCAAAGGCGGGCAGTAAGTGAATGTGGGTTAACCCTGCTTTGGCTAACTCCATCAGGTGGTTCATGCCAAAGGAAAGGGGTTTATCCCCCTGGCCATCGTAGGTGAAAGCCTTAAATTTGCCCCGATCTTCTGGAGCCACACTGGGATCATCCCGGCTAAAGTCTCGGACGTGGACTTCGTAGATGGCAATATCTTCCGGTGCTTCTAGGTCGGGTTTCTCTAACTCGTCCCAGCCTGGGGGTTTGAGCCGATCGTCCCCATAAAGATCCACAATTTGGCTGCGGCGGCTATTTTGGGAGAGATTGACGGAATAGGGATCGGTGACAAAGTTATGCTCGATCTGTTCGCTGTAGGGAACAAAAACTTCCACTTCGTAGAGATAGTATTGCCGATCCCAGCTTGAATCCCCCTCTAGCGTCCACACCCCGGTTTCCGGATCCGCTGTCATGGACTCAATGGCCAGGGGGGCCACACTGACCGCATCTTGATAACGCCAGACCTTGACCGATCGAGCCGTGGGAGCCCAGAGTTTGAGCGTGGGGATGCCGTCCTTGTACATTACCCCCAGATCGCCGGAGTAACTGTAGAGATCATCTAAAACCCCTTGAATTTGTACTCCCGTGGCATCAATTAAGCGCCCAGACCGATCGTAGGCAGCGATGGCCACTTCACTTTTAATTAAGGCCGGAATTAAATCCCAATAGTTGGAGGGCAAATACCAGAGATCGTAGCCCTGAAGATTGGGGAACTTGGGAAACTCATTCCAGCCCGCCGTATGGTCAAAGCGGAGTTGAATGCCGGAGCCACTGCGAATGGGCACAGATAAATTCCCTTCCGGGCCGTAGTGCAACTCGTAAATTGCGCCGCCGTAGGTATTCCAAGCCACCAAGGACTGAGACACCCACAGCGCCCGCCGATCCCTAGGTTTGGTCAGGACAGGGCTAACCTCTAGGCGACCATTGCCTGCGGTTTGCCAAACACTTTCCCCCGCTTGGTTTTGGCAACGGGTACTAAATTCATAAAGTCCGGGATCGGGCAAAATTGAGGCTGAATATTCATCGTTATCACCAATATCGCCGCTGTAGGTCATGGGGGTTTCGTGGAGCCCTTTCCAAACGCCCCCAAACACATCCACTTCTGACCAGACCAATTTACATTGCAACCCTGGCCCCTGGCCGGAGGGGCGGGTCAGCCCTAATTGATAGACCTGGGTATAGACCGTTAAGGCTTCCTCCCCGGTGAGTACCGTTTCCGACTTGCCGTAGGGATACATATTCCCAACCCAGATAGAGGGGGTATTAACTTGAGGTGAATCGGCATGAACGGAAGGAACTGAGGTGAGGGATAGAACTCCCCAGAGTAGAACGGCCAGAGAGAAGACCCTGTAAAACTGAGTCAGGACAACGGTTTTCATGAAATTGGTGAATTACGGAGAGGGGTTGAGCCGGGCTTTTTAAGGTAGCCTGTAAAAATTGCCTGCGTTACCGAAGCTAGCCACTCTCAAAAGTGTAAACTTCGCTTAATATATTGCGGCGATTAGGGGGTTGAGTCAAGCTTGAAAATAAGAAAATACCCTCAAAACGGGCTCAGGAGTACCGTAAATCGCCACGGATCAGGGTAGGATTCAGGGGTAAAATTCCATTCCGCCTTTTGTGCAGCTATGTCAACGGAACACACGGAACACACGGAACAATCTAGTCCTCTTTCCCCCTCTGATGGGGCTGCCCCAGCCCAGCGAGAGCGAGAGCCCTGGATTTCGTTGCTGCTGTATCGGCTCTTTAAGTGGAGTATGGTCATTCCTACATTTCGGTTCTACTTTCGGGGCCGGGTGCATCGTCCCCAGCAATATCTGGAACGGGGGCGGCTGATTGTGGTGGCGAACCATGCCAGCGATTTTGATCCGCCCTTTGTGGGGGCTACCTTTGGGCGACCGGTAGCGTTTATGGCCAAAGAAGAACTTTTTCGGGTGCCGGGTTTGGGAAAATTTATTAGCTTATATGGAGCCTATCCAGTACGCCGGGGTTCCGTCGATCGTCGGGCCTTAAAAGCTGCGGCGGAGCGGATCCGGGAGGGGTGGGCGGTCGGAATCTTTTTAGATGGCACCCGCACCTCCGACGGACGACTCCACAATCCTCGCTTGGGGGCAGCTTTTTTAGCGGCCCAAACCCAGAGCCCTCTGGTGCCCGTGAGTGTGTGGGGAACGGACAAAATTTCCAAGGAGGGATCCGCCTTTCCCCAGTCTGTTCCCGTCACCATTCGCATCGGTGAACCGATCGCCCCGCCCCGCTCTACGGATCGGGCTGACCTTGAAGCGGTTACCAAAATTTGTGTTGACGCGGTTCACGCCTTACACGACCTAGGACGATAGTCCCATTCTTCCTGGCCTAACCACCATGCTCAATCGCATCCTTGCCCGTCCCCTTGCTCCCCTCATGCCTCAGGAGTATCAGCCTAAGGGGGATCCGCCTGCCTATCAGCCATCCCACATTACCCATCTGGACTCCGTACAGGGGGATGGTACCGCCACGCTACAGGTGCTGGTGTACTGGCCGCAGCACCCAAGAGCTAAGACCGCAGCCTATCCCCAGGGGATTCAGGTACGGGTAGGGCGCGGGGCGTGGATAGATTTGGTTCGGGATGGGTTCGCTCAGGATGGTTTAACTCAGAACGGCAATGGCTTAGGCACGGAAGCCGGGAACCTGGCGACCAAGCCCTCCACAGGCTACTGGCGGGCCACCATCCCAGGGGTAAAACCTAGATCAGCGGTGAGTTTTCGGTTTCAGGATCTCAACGATCGCTGGCACCCCTTCACCCCGATCGCTGCCCTGGAGCGGGTTTATGCCACCCATTATGTGCCGGATTTGCGCTATGGCTGTCCCCAGTCTCCCCCGGTTTACGATCGGGCCAGGGTCTTATTAGAAACCACCTTAGAGGGGCTTTTATCGGGCTATGCGGGGGGACGACTAGCCCCTCGATCGCGGGAGGAACTGTTTCAAACTCCCATTGCCCGGACGATCCTCAAAACCGACATTCCAGGGATTTTGTCGGAATGGGGCATTGATCAACTGATGGTGCCCCTCACCTCCTCCGTAGCCGATCGTTCCTACTTGAATCCGAAGTTTAATTACCTTACCTACGATGTGGCGGATATTGATTGGCAAATTGGCCAGCACCATGACTTTGTGGCATTGGTCAATCGGTTTCATGACGTGGGCATTACGATCGTCCCGGATTTAATTTTTGTGCATCAGGTGAGTCGGTGTTTTGAAGGCTCTTTGGACACCCTAACCTGCCAAAATGCTAAGGGAGAAGAAACCCCCTTTTTTGTTGATGAAAACGCCTTTCAATTTCGGGACTATGGCACCTGGATGTTTCGGTTAGAAGATCCAGAAATTCGTCAACAAATGATTGATAAAATTGTCACCATGGTGGATTTCTACCGTCTGAAAATGATCCGCCTCGACTATGTGGATGGGTTACTGTTGCAATATGCCCATCGTCCCCTTAACTACGGTGAAATTTTCCTGAGAGAACTGCGTAAAGCCCTCAAAACCTACGATCCCCAACTGTTGATTTTAGGAGAAGCCTTCGCCGTCATTGATCACCCCACCGTCAAAGGAGCGATCGATATTTTCTATGCCCCCTCCGGGTTTGCCATCACCGAAGAACTCTACAAACCAGGGGATCGGCGCGATCGTCCCCTCTTTCCTGATCTCCATCGCATCGCCGACGAGATCTACTACTTTACCCACTGGCCCCGCCGTCGAGCCGTCTACGCCCAACTCCATGACGAAACCTGTGCCGATGAACACATCGCCGCCGCCCGTGCCCACGTCCCCTGGGCCTACGGACAAAACCCAGCGGAACTCGCCCGTCGGCAGGGACAGTCCCTCGTGGAGTTGGAGTTACTGCCCCAAAAACAACTCCTAGACTACGTGCGCCGCCTGGTGCGGAACACCGAAGCCCTGACCCTCTTCAGCGCCGATCTATTGTATATGTTCAGCCCCGGCGTAGATGCCCTCACCCTAGACTCCTCCGATAAAACCGGAAACTGGCGTGTCCACTGGGATCGGGTCACCCTGCCCCAACTGCGAGTCTGGCAAGCCACCGGCCTAACCGAACAGGAAACGATCGCCCTGCATCACCAGCACCACTGGGACATGATCGCCCTGCGTCAAATCTTCCGGCACTACACCTGGGTCAACCCCCAATCCGCCCAACCCCTCACCGAAATCACCGTCTGCCACCTCGATCACGACAACGCCGTTTTAGCCCTACGGCGGCGCACCGTCCTCCCTAACGCCCCCCAACTCCTAGTGGTCTTTAACCTAGGGGGCAACAGCTTTACAAGCACAGCAGGCTATGAACTCCCCATTCCCCCAGACCTAACCGGAACCTGGGAAATCCTCTTCCACGGAGACGACCAGCGCCAAACCGATCGGGAAATCCCCCCAAACCCCAAAATTTCCTCCCACCTCGGCACCTTCTGGCCCGATCGTTCCGTGTTAAAACTACACTTTCAGCCCTGGAGTTTAGTAGTTTTGAGTTTTGAGTGTTAAGTTTTGAGTTCAAGATTAGGTTTTAGATTTTAGATTTTAGGTTTGAATCTTTAATCCCCTAATTCAAAACTAACTACTATTCACTAGCCACTAATTCAAAACTCAAAACTCAAA